>NZ_JALNUQ010000007.1:0-113112 GCF_026540875.1 Sphingomonas sp. GM_Shp_2 | reverse complement strand
GGGCTCCTTCCTGTCCATGGCGGATCGTTTTCACCGGTCCACTTGGGAGTTTTGCGAGGGTTTCGCAAGTTCACTATGGTGGATGACCGTTCGCCATCCGTCTCTTCCAGAACGAAGAAGGGCCCGGACGTTTCCGTCCGGGCCCCTTATCGCATCGGTGATGACCGTGGCGCGTCAGGCGACCTTCTGCACCTCGGCGACGATCTTCTTGGCCGCGTCGCCCAGATCGTTGGCGGGGACGATGGCGAGGCCCGAGTTCGCCAGGATCTCCTTGCCCTTCTCGACATTCGTGCCCTCGAGGCGGACGACGAGCGGCACCTGCAGGTTCACTTCCTTCGCCGCGGCGACGATGCCGTCCGCGATGATGTCGCAGCGCATGATGCCGCCGAAGATGTTGACCAGGATGCCCTTCACCGCCGGATCGCTCAGGATGATCTTGAACGCCGCCGTCACCTTCTCCTTGTTGGCGCCGCCGCCGACATCGAGGAAGTTGGCCGGGAACATGCCGTTCAGCTTGATGATGTCCATCGTCGCCATGGCAAGGCCGGCGCCGTTGACCATGCAGCCGATGTCGCCGTCGAGCTTGATGTAGGCGAGGTCGTACTTCGACGCCTCCAGCTCCATCGCGTCCTCTTCGGTGGTGTCGCGGAGTTCCATCAGGTCCTTGTGACGGAACATGGCGTTGCCGTCGAAACCGACCTTGGCGTCGAGCACGACCAGCTTGCCATCGTCGGTGACGGCGAGCGGGTTGATCTCGATCTGCTCGGCATCGGTGCCCAGGAACGCGTCGTACAGCTTGGACGCGACGCTGGCGGCCTGCTTGGCGAGGTCACCGGTCAGCTCCAGCGCAGCGGCGACCGAGCGGCCGTGATGCGGCATGAAGCCGGTCGCGGTGTCGATGTCGATCGAGTGGATCTTCTCCGGCGTGTCGTGCGCCACAGTCTCGATATCCATGCCGCCCTCGGTCGAGGCGACCATCGAGACACGGCCGGTCGCGCGGTTGACGAGCAGCGCGAGGTAGAATTCCTTGGCGATGTCGACGCCGTCGGTCACGTACAGGCGGTTGACCTGCTTGCCGGCGTCACCGGTCTGGATCGTCACCAACGTGTTGCCGAGCATGTCGGCAGCGGCCGCGCGAACCTCGTCGGCGGTCTTGGCGAGGCGGACGCCGCCCTTGGCATCCGGGCCCAGTTCCTTGAACTTGCCCTTGCCGCGGCCGCCGGCGTGGATCTGCGCCTTGACGACGTAGAGCGGTCCGGGAAGCTTCTTGGACGCCTCGACAGCCTCGTCGACCGACAGGGCGGCAAAGCCCGCGGGGACCGGTACGCCGAACTTCGCCAGCAGTTCTTTCGCCTGATATTCGTGAATGTTCATGGGCGACCTCGCCTTGTGCTATTATCTAGGACGGTTGACAGCCCTTTCGCACAGGGAGCGAAGCGAATCCACCCCGGATTTTGCGGAATTCAGCGCACTATTGCAAACGCATCGCAATATATATAGGAAAGTCGAAGAATTTCATGTCCTGGTCCATCGGCATCCTGCTCCTCGTCGCCACCGTGATCGGCATGGAAGGCTTCGCCTATGCGGCACACCGCTGGATCATGCATGGTCCGGGCTGGTTCCTGCACGAAAGCCACCATCGCCCGCGGACCGGCAGCTGGGAGTTGAACGACCTGTATGCGGCGATCTTCGCGGTGCCGTCGTTCGTGATGATCCTGGGCGGCGTGCAGCTTGGCTGGTGGCCGGGCTTTACCTGGATCGGGGCGGGGATCGCGGCCTATGGCGCGATCTATTTCGGTTTCCACGACGTGATTGTGCACCGGCGGCTGCCGACGCGGTACCTGCCCAAGTCGACCTACATGAAGCGGATCGTGCAGGCGCACCGGCTGCATCACGTGGTGGAGACGAAGGAGGGCAATGTCAGCTTCGGCTTCCTGGTCGCGCCCCGGCCCGAGGACCTGAAGGCCGAGTTGAAGCGGCGGCGCCATGCCGGGGTACGCGCACCCAAAGCGGAGGCCGGTGCGTTTCCGGAAAAGTAACCACCATGGCCGTAGAGCGAGTCGCGATGGAACATCCGGTCTTCACCCCGCCGTTCGAGCCGGTCGCCGGCCAGGAACTCCGCCAGTCGCTGCGCCGCAAGGTCAAGATGCGCGCGCATCTGCGCGACAAGGGACAGACCCGGTTCGAGATCGACGTGGTCGACCTGTCGCAACAGGGCTTTCGTGCCGAAACCAGCTTCACGCTGTGGCCGGGCACGGTGGTGTGGCTGACGCTGCCCGGCCTCGCGCCGCTGGAGGCGGTGGTCGCATGGCGGGACAAGTTCAAATATGGCTGCGCCTTCGCCAAGCCGCTGCACCCGGCGGTGTTCGAACATATCGTCGGCCTCGGCAACCGCTGAGGCGGCGACCCTCTACCCCCGACCGAGGAAGAGGGTTCGGGCGTATCAGTCGAACAGCGAGGACACGCTGGTTTCGTCCGCGATGCGCTTGATCGCCTCGCCCAGCAGGGGGGCGATGGCGAGGTGGCGGATCTTGGGGGTGGTGCCGATCGTCTCGTGATTGCCGATCGAGTCGGTGATGACCAGCTCGCGCAGGGCCGAGCCGTCGACCCGCGCGACCGCGCCGCCCGACAGCACGCCGTGGGTGACATAGGCGACGACGTCCTCGGCCCCCGCCGCGCGCAGCGCCGCGGCGGCGTTGCACAGCGTGCCGGCCGAGTCGACGATATCGTCGATCAGGATGCAGAAGCGCCCCTCGACATCGCCGATGATGTTCATCACCTCCGACTCGCCGGCACGCTCGCGACGCTTGTCGACGATGGCGAGCGGCGCGTTGTCAAGTCGCTTGGCCAGCTGGCGGGCGCGCACCACGCCGCCGACGTCGGGCGAGACGACCATCAGGTTCTTGCCCCGGAAGCGGGCCTGGATATCCGCGCTCATCACCGGCGCGGCGTAGAGATTGTCGGTGGGGATGTCGAAGAAGCCCTGGATCTGCCCGGCGTGCAGGTCGACCGAGAGCACGCGGTCGGCGCCCGCGACGGTGATCAGGTTGGCGACCAGCTTGGCCGAGATCGGCGTGCGCGGGCCGGGCTTCCGGTCCTGGCGGGCATAGCCGAAATAGGGAACGACCGCGGTGATCCGCTTGGCCGACGCGCGCTTCAGCGCGTCGATCATGATGAGCAGTTCCATGAGGTTGTCGTTGGCGGGAAAGCCCGTCGACTGGATGACGAACACGTCCTCGCCGCGGACATTCTCCTGGATCTCGACAAAGATCTCCTCGTCGGCGAAGCGGCGTACCAGCGCCTCGGTCAGCGGCACCTCGAGATAGTTCGAGATCGCCTGCGCCAGTGGCAGGTTCGAATTGCCCGTCATCAACTTCATGGTCGTCGGTCCCCGCAGCCCGGTCGTGATGCGCGCCCCTTAACCATGGTGTCACATAAGCGCAAAGTGCTTTGCCGCATCGCCGGGCCCCGGTTATGGCCACGCGCATGACCGTGACCCGCTTCGCGCCGTCGCCCACCGGGCGGCTTCATGTCGGCAATATCCGCACCGCCCTGCATAACTGGATGTATGCGAAGGGGAATGGCGGCCGTTTCCTGCTGCGCATCGACGACACCGATGCCGAGCGCAGCGAGGAACGCTTCGTGGACGCGATCCGGGCCGATCTGGCGTGGCTGGGCATGGAGCCGGACGGGGAGGTGCGGCAATCGGCGCGGTTCGCGCTGTACGAATCGCGGTTCGCCGAACTGGTTGCGGCCGGGCGCATCTATCCGGCCTATGAAACCGCGCAGGAACTGGACCTGAAGCGCAAGGTGCTGCTGGGGCGGGGATTGCCGCCCGTCTATGACCGGGCGGCGCTTCGCCTGTCGGAAGCGGAGCGTGCCGCGCTGGAGGCGCAGGGGATACGCCCGCACTGGCGGTTCAAGCTGGATCATGACGCGCCGATACGCTGGGACGATGCGGTGCGTGGGTCCCAAAGCTTCGATCCTGCGACGATGAGCGATCCCGTCATTCGGCGCGCGGACGGATCATGGCTGTACATGCTGCCATCAGCGATCGACGACATCGACATGGGGGTGACGCAGGTGGTGCGCGGCGAGGACCATGTGTCCAACACCGCGCTGCAATTGCAGATGTTCGACGCGATGGGCGCGACCCCGCCGGACTTTGCGCATGCCGCGCTGCTGACCGGGGCGGAGGGCAAGCTGTCCAAGCGGCTGGGATCGCTGGGCGTCGATCACTTCCGCGAGGTCGGGCTGGAGGCGCAGAGCGTCCGCGCGTTGCTGGCGCGGATCGGGACCAGCGATCCGGTGGAGCCGGTGGCGGACATGGCACCGCTGATCGCGACGTTCGATTTCGCCCGCTTCGGCCGCGCGCCGGCGCGGTTCGACGAGGCCGAACTGGCACAGCTGAACGCGCGCATCGTGCACCAGTTGCCGTTCGAGGCGGTCGCGGATCGCCTGCCCGCCGGCATGGGCGCGGCGGAATGGGATGCGGTGCGGCCGAACCTGTCGACGGTGGCCGAAGCGGCGGACTGGTGGGGCGTGATCGAGGGACCGGTCGACGCGGAGATCGCCGGGGAGGATCGTGCCTATCTGGCCGAGGCGGCGGCCGCGGCGGCGGCGATCGACTGGGCGGGCGATCCCTGGCACGCGCTGACCGACCGGTTGAAGGGGACGAGCGGGCGCAAGGGCAAGGCGCTGTTCCTGCCGCTGCGCCTGGCGCTGACCGGCCGGGCGCATGGACCGGACATGGGCCAGTTGCTGCCGTTGATCGGGCAGGCGCGGGCGGTAGCGCGACTCGGGGCGGCGGCGGGCTGACCCGGCGCGTGCCGTGGAAGTGGACACTACACCCCCCACTGCGTGTCCACTTCCGATCTCGTTACGCTGCCTTGTCGGAAGCAGCGGACTGGCGGGCGTGTGCCGGATCATGGTGACGTCATAGCGGACCGACACGCTGTAGGAAAACGGCCGCTTGCGCGAGTCTCGTTATGATGTACCATCGCATCCCGCGGCAAGGTGTGGCCGTGGGGCGTCTCAAGGAGTGATCGTCAGCGAAGGAGGCAAGCGTCATGTATGCGGATCGTCACGCACGTGAATTCCATCCGGCCAGCCTGTCGGTGGCCGTCGGCGTCAACGTCGTCCTGATCGGGGCGCTGTTGTTCGCCAATCCGCCATCGGTGTTCAAGAAGCCGCCGGACACGACGCTGACCACGACGAACATCCCGCTGCAGCCCCCGCCGCCACCCGAACCGGTGCTTCCCGAGATACAACCGCGCGAGAGCGTCACGCCGCAACCGGCACCCCGGCCGGTACCCGATCTGACCATGCTGCCCGTGGACGTCGCGCCGGCCGGACCGGTGTTTTCGCCGCCGCCGCCTTTGCCGCCGGTCGAGGGCGGCGTGATCGGCGGCACGGGTACCGCGCGAGTGGTCGATCCACCCAAGCCGCCATCGGTGTTCACCGGGCCGCAGGTCGATCCGCGCTATGCCGGGCAGTTCCAGCCGCCCTATCCATCCGCCGAGCAGCGGATGGGCGAGGCCGGGCGCGTGGTGGTGCGGGTGCTGGTCGGAACCGACGGGCGGGTGCGGCAGGCGGAATGCGTGACCGCGAGTTCGGACGGCTTCTGCCGCGCGACGCGTGAGCGGGCGCTGGCCAAGTGGCGGTTCAAGCCGGCGACGCGCGACGGCGTGGCGGAAGAGGCGTGGCGGACGATGTCGGTGACGTTCGTGCTGGAGGATTGATGCTGGGGTTGCTCCCTCTCCCCTGCGGGAAGCATCAGCTGAACAGCGCCCCGCGCTGTTCAGCCCATGCCGGGGGCATGGGCGACCTGGTGCTGGTGGGAGGGTGAGGGGCAAACCAGCAGTGTTGCACTGCTTGGCGGCCCCTCACCCCAACCCTCTCCCCGGAGGGGAGAGGGAGCTGGTGTTTGGCCCTTTATCCGCGGCCCCCAAATCCCTATCTTCGGGCCCATGTCGTTCTTCGGCCGCTTTTCGCCCCGCCGCGCCTATCAGGATCTGCGGCTGTTTCTGTCGCATCGCCAGCCCTATGAACTGGGGTTCCTGGCGCTGGCGGTGGGGATCACCGGCTTCTTCGTCTATGCCTTTGCGCGCGACGATTATGTGCCGGTGCCGTACAAGCCCGACATCGTCTATGTCGAGCAATGGTCGGCCGATCGCACCGACGCCGAGATCGTCGCGCAGCAGAAGATCGACTATTTCAAGAAAAAGAAGATGCTGGCCGAGCAAAAGGCCGCCGAAGAGGCCAAGCGCGCCGAGTTCAAGAAGGTGGACGACGCGTTGAGCCGGTGGGGTATCTGAGCGACGATCATCGCTGGATGGGCGCTGCACTGGCGCTCGCCTCGCGCGGGCGCGGACGGACGGCCCCCAATCCCAGCGTCGGTTGCGTCATCGTCGCGAACGGCCGCGTGGTCGGGCGCGGATGGACGCAGGATGGCGGGCGGCCGCATGCCGAGGCGATGGCGCTGCGGCAAGCGGGCGCTGCGGCAACCGGCGCCACCGCCTATGTCACGCTGGAGCCGTGCGCGCATGTCTCGGCGCGGGGGCCGGCCTGTACCGACCTGCTGATCGCCGCGGGCGTCGCGCGGATCGTGGCGGCGATGGGCGATCCCGATCCCCGCACCAACGGCAGCGGTTTCGCGCGGGCGCGGGATGCCGGGATCGCGGTGGTCGAAGGGGTTCGGGAGGCCGAGGCGCGGGGCATCATCGCCGGCTTCCTGATGCGGCAGGCATCGGGGCGGCCCTATGTCACGCTGAAGCTCGCCACCTCGCTGGATGGCTGCATCGCGATGGCGGACGGGCAGAGCCGCTGGATCACCGGCGCGCAGGCTAGGGCGCATACCCATCTGGAGCGGAGCCGGCACGAGGCGATCCTGGTCGGCCGCGGCACGCTGGTGGCGGATGCGCCGCGGCTGGACGTGCGGCTGGCCGGGCTGGCGGCGCGAAGCCCGCGCCGCGTGCTACTGTCGCGCCGGCCCGAACCGGGGTGGGAGCATGTCGCGGCCCCGCAGGCGATTGCCGGGCTGGCGGGGGTCGATCATCTGATGGTCGAGGGGGGCGCCGGGGCGGCGGCGGCGTTCCTGGGCGCCGATCTGGTCGATCGGCTGCTGCTGTACCGGGCACCCGTGCTGATCGGGCGGGGCCGCGCGGCACTGGGCGATATCGGGCTGGCAACGCTGGCGGATGCGCATGGCCGATGGCGGCTGGCCGATGCACGCGCGCTTGGCAGCGACCGGCTCGAGGTCTACGAGCGCGGCTGATATGTTTACAGGCATCGTCACCGATATCGGTATCATCGACGCGGTCGAGTCGCGCGGCGACACGCGCGTCCGCATCTCCACCGCCTATGACATGGGCAGCGTCGATCTGGGCGCCTCGATCGCCTGTTCGGGCGTGTGCCTGACCGTGGTCGACAAGTCCGCGCCCGGCGCGCCGGGCTGGTTCGCGGTCGACGTCTCGGGCGAGACGATCAGCCGGACCGCGGCCGATCAGTGGACGAACGGCCGCCACCTGAACCTGGAACGTGCGATGAAGCTGGGCGACGAGCTGGGCGGGCATATCGTCACCGGCCATGTCGACGGGGTCGGCACCGTGGTGTCGGTGGCGGAGGAAGGCGGATCGCACCGCGTGTTCGTGCGCGTGCCGGCCGAACTGGCCCCCTTTGTCGCGACCAAGGGGTCGGTGACGATCGACGGCGTTTCCCTGACCGTGAACAGCGTCGAGGATGGAGCCGACGGCACGGTCGTCGGCCTGAACATCATTCCGCATACCGCCGCGGTGACCACGCTGGGCACGGTGGCCGAGGGGCAGGCGGTGAATGTCGAGATCGACGTACTTGCCCGCTATCTGCAACGCATGGAGCATTATCGTGGCCGCTAAGTCCGCAGAACTGGCGCGGTTGCGCCACGCCTTTCTGTCCAGCCCCGAAGAGATCATCGACGAGGCCCGCAACGGGCGGATGTTCATCCTGGTCGACGACGAGGACCGGGAGAATGAGGGCGATCTGGTCATCCCCGCGCAGATGGCGACGCCCGAAAAGGTGAACTTCATGGCGCGGCACGGCCGCGGGCTGATCTGCCTCGCCATGACCAAGGAGCGCGTCGACGCGCTCGGCCTGCCGCTGATGAGCCGCAACAACGGCACCCGGCACGAGACCGCCTTCACCGTCTCGATCGAGGCGCGCGAGGGGGTGACGACGGGGATTTCGGCGGCCGACCGTGCGCGGACCATCTCGGTCGCGATCGATGCGGCCAAGGGCGCGGGCGAGATCGTGACGCCGGGCCATGTCTTCCCGCTGGTCGCGCGGGACGGCGGCGTGCTGGTGCGCGCCGGTCATACCGAGGCGGCGGTGGACGTCGCGCGGCTGGCCGGCCTCAACCCCTCGGGTGTGATCTGCGAGATCATGAACGAGGACGGCACCATGTCGCGCATGGACGATCTGGTCGGCTTTGCGCAGCTCCACGGGCTCAAGATCGGCACGATCCGCGACCTGATCGCCTATCGCCGGCGCTACGACCATCTGGTCGAGTTGCAGTCGGAGGCCAAGTTCGTCAGCGAATGGGGCGGCGACTGGGTGGCGCGCGCCTATCGCAACAAGGCGACCGGGACCGAGCAGGTCGCGCTGGTCAAGGGGCGGCTGGACATCACGAAGCCGGTGCTGGTGCGCATGCACGCGCTGTCGCCCTTTGCCGACGTGTTCGGCGAATCGGGGTCGCGCGGGCATCTGCTGGCGCGTTCGATGGAGATCATCGCCGAGGAGGGTGCCGGTGTCGTCGTCGTCATCAACCGGCCGCGATCGGACGCATTCACCACCGCGGTGCGCCTGAAGGCGGGCGAGGAGGTGTCGATCGACATGGAGGAACTACGCGACTACGGCGTCGGCGCGATGATCCTGGCCGAACTGGGCGTGCAGGACATGGTGCTGCTGACCAACACCCATCACACGCTGGTCGGCCTCGACGGCTATGGCCTGTCGATCGTCGGCGAGCGTCGCATCGAAGAAGGAGACGCCTGATGGCGCATGTGCTGATCGTCGAGGCGCGGTTCTATACCCATCTGAACGACCTGCTGCTGGAGGGTGCGCGCGCCGCGATCGAGGCGGCGGGGCACACCCACGAGACGGTGACCGTGCCGGGCGCGCTGGAGGTGCCGGGCACGATCGCGCTGGCGGCGGAGCGTTATGACGCGTTCGTGGGCTTGGGCGTCGTGATCCGCGGGGAAACCTATCATTTCGAGATCGTCGCGGGCGAAAGCGCACGCGGGATCATGGCGCTGACCATGGACGGGCTGGCGATCGGCAACGGCATCCTGACCGTCGAGAACGAGGAGCAGGCGCTGGTCCGCGCCCGCCCCGACCAGAAGGACAAGGGCGGCGAGGCGGCAAAGGCGGCGCTGGCGATGCTGGACCTGAAGAGCCGCTTCGGGTGATGGTCCTCCGGTGACCGAGATGCCGCCGACCCGATTCCGCGTGATCGAGCGCGGACGGCGATTGGTGGTGATCGATACGCGTGCGGCCGGACCGGTGGCCGGGGCGGGGCCGCAGCGGACGCGGTTCGATGGCGGGGGCGAGGTGGTGACCGCTGCGCTGTATGATGACAAGGCGCCACGGACGCTGAGGCTGGACGCCACGCGGTTGCGGATCGTCGGATGGTGCCGGGCGGCGGCGTTCCTGATGCAGTGGTCGCCGGAAATGCACCGGCCGCTGCGGAGATGGGTAACGCGGTATCTGGACCGGGTGGAGCGGCTGTAACGCTGCTCCCTCTCCCCTTGGGGAGAGGGTCGGGGTGAGGGGGTGCCAAGCAGCGTTCCGCCTGTGGCGGCCCCTCACCCTTCCATCGGGTCTTACGCCGCCCTGGCCTCGTCCAGCGTCGGGTAGTCGATGTAACCCTCCGGCCCCTGGCTGTACCATGTCTTGATGTTGCTCTGGTTCAGCGGGGCGTCCTTGGCGAGGCGCTCGGGCAGGTCGGGGTTGGCCAGGAAGGTGCGGCCGAAGCTGATCGCATCCGCCGTGCCGGCGTCGATGGCGGCCTGCGCCTGTGCGGCGGTTTCATAGTCCGAGTTCAGCACCAGCGGCCCTGTGAACACGTCACGGATCTGTGGCGAGAGCTTGGGTACGTCGGTCTTGCCGAAGGTGCCGTCGGGGCCGGGTTCGCGCAGTTCCAGAAAGCCGATGCCGATCTCCGCCAGCGCCTGGGCGGCGGGGATGAAGACCGCGGCGGGGTTCGAGTCGTCCACGCCCTGGCTGTCGCCGTTGGGGGAGAGGCGGACGCTGGTGCGGTCGGCACCGGCGACGCCGGCGACGCGCTCCACGACTTCGCGCAGGAGGCGGATGCGGTTTTCCGGGGTGCCGCCGTAGCGGTCGTCGCGGAAATTGGCGTTGTCGCGCAGGAACTGGTCGATCAGATAGCCATTGGCGGCGTGGACCTGCACGCCGTCGAACCCGGCGGCGAGCGCGTTGGCGGTGGCGCGTGCATAGGTGTCGAGGAGGACGGGGATCTCGTCGAGCGTCAGCGGGCGCGCGGTCTCGAAATCCTGTTTGCCGTCATAGGTATGCGCCTGACCCGCGGTGGCGGTCGCCGAGGAAGAGACGGGCTGCTCTCCGATCACCGAGGAATGGACCTGCCGGCCCATGTGCCAGAGCTGCGCGACGATGCGGCCGCCGGCGTCGTGCACCGCCTTCGTCACCGGGCGCCACGCCTCGACCTGCTCGTCGGACCAAAGACCGGGGGCGAAGGGCCAGCCGAGCCCCTGGCGGCTGATCCCGGTCGCTTCCGAGATGATGAGGCCGGCACCGGCACGCTGTGCATAATATTCGGCCATGATCGGGGTCGGCACCGCCGCCTTGTCGGCGCGACCACGGGTGAGCGGCGCCATGAGGATGCGGTTGGGCGCGTGAATGGCGCCGAGATCGATGGCGTCGAACAGACTGGGCATTAGGCTTCCTTTTTCTTGCCTGACGACGGCGAGATAGGGAGCTAAGGGGAGCCATGCACGCAAGCGCACCCCCAAGAAAAACTGCGCCGGCCCAAACCCCGTTACCGGATGCGTCCCCGGCGGCGTTCGCCGCGGTGATCCTGGCCAACGTAGCGCTCGCCTTCGGGCCGTGGTTCGTGCGGCTGGCGGATACCGGGCCGGTGGCGGCGGCGTTCTGGCGGATCACGCTGGCCGCGCCCGTGCTGGTGGCGGCGGCATTCGTGGCCGGCGGCGGTGGCGTCGTGCGGGGGCGGCAACCCCCCTGGGGCCTGCTGGGCGTGCTGCTGCTGTCCGGCATCGCCTTTGCCGGCGATCTGGGAACGTGGCACCTGGGCATCCGGCAGACGACGCTGGCCAATGCCACGCTGTTCGGCAATTCGGCGACGCTGATCTTTCCGATCTACGGCTTTCTGGTGGCGCGGGCGTGGCCGACGCGCATGCAGGCGTTCGCGCTGCTGCTGGCGGCACTGGGCGGCGGGCTGCTGATGGGGCGGTCCTATCAGGCGGACCCGCGGCATCTGATCGGCGATCTGCTGTGTCTGGCGGCGGGCGTGCTGTATGCGGTCTACTTCATCCTGATGGCGCGGGTGCGGATGCGGGTGGCGCCGGTGCCGGCGCTGGCGATGTCGACGCTGGCGAGCATCGTGCCGCTGCTGCTCTATGCGCTGGTGCTGGGCGAGCGGATCTGGCCCGATCACTGGGGCGCGCTGATCGCGATGGCGCTGGTCAGCCAGGTGGTGGGGCAGGGGCTGATGATTTATGCGCTGGGCAAGTTGAGCCCGCTGGTGATCGGCATCGCGCTGCTCGTCCAGCCGATCGTGGCGGGCGCGATCGGGTGGATCATCTATGGCGAGCGGCTGGGCGGGCCCGATCTGCTGGGCGTGGCGTTGGTGGCGGCAGCACTGGTGCTGGTTCGCCGCAAGGGAAGGAGTGAGGCATGAGCGATGTCGTGGATATGACGCTGGACGAGGTTCGCGCCGCCCTTGCCCCCGGCATCGCCAGCAATGCGGCATTCGACGGCTGGACCGCCGCGGCGCTGGAGATGGCGGCGGATGCGGCGGACATTGACCGGGACGTGGCGCGGCTGGCGTTTGCGGGCGGGGCGGTGGCGATGATCGATGCGTGGTTCGACAGCGTGGACCGGGCGATGGTCGAGGCGCTGCCCGCCGCGACGGTCGCCACGATGAAGATCCGCCAGCGTATCCAGCAGCTTGTCGAGGCGCGGCTGGCGGTGCTGGCGCCCGAGCGCGAGGCGCTTCGCCGGGCATTGGCGGTGCTGGCCATGCCGCAGAACGTGGCGGCGGCCGCGCGGCTGGGGTGGCGATCGGTGGACACGATCTGGCGCCATGCCGGCGACACCGCGACCGATTACAATCATTATACCAAGCGTACGATCCTGCTGGGCGTGTACGGCGCGACGATCACCGTGTTCGTGGACGATGACAGCGAGGGCCATGCGGACACGCGCGCGTTCCTGGCGCGGCGGATCGATGGCATCATGCAGTTCGAGAAGCTGAAGGCGGGCGTGCTGCGCCGCGCGGAATATCGGCCGAGTCTTTCGCGCTTTATCGGCCGGCTGCGCTATCCGGCCGTGTAACTTCATCACCGCGGCTAATTGATAATCACTCGCAGGCGGTCTATGTAGGGGCCATGGCCACCGCACCGATGTTCGACTCCGCCGGGTTCAGCCTGATCTCGCTGCCGCGCCACCGCCCGGCAACGGTGGCCGCAATCGCATGGGAGCGACTGGCGCAGCCCGAGGCACGGCGTTTACGCGAGTTCGGGTTCGACGAGGGCGTCGATGTCGAGGTGCTTCATCGCAGTTTCCTGGGTGGCGGTCCGATCGCCTGTCGCATCGGACGGATGACGGTGGCGCTGCGCCGCCGCGTCGCCGCCGCGATCCAGGTAGCGCCGGTCGCGCAGGTCACGGCAGGCGAGTCCGCACCGGGCGACTCGGATCGTCGCTGACAGGATGCATGCACAACCGCTGGTCGCGCTGGTCGGCAATCCCAATGCCGGCAAGAGCGCGCTGTTCAACGCGCTGACCGGTGCCCGGCAGAAGGTCGGCAATTATCCGGGCGTGACGGTGGAGCGGCATTCGGGCCGTCTGGCGCTGGACGATGGCCGCCCGGTCGAACTGGTCGACCTGCCCGGCGCCTATAGCTTGGACCCGTCCTCCCCCGACGAGCGGGTGACGCGCGATGTGGTCACCGGGCGGCAGGCGGGGGAGCGGCGTCCCGACGCGCTGATCATCGTCGTCGACGCCGCCAATCTGGACAATCACCTGCGCTTCGCGCTGCAACTGATCGCGCTGGGCCTGCCGGTGGTGGTCGCGCTGAACATGGTCGACCTGGCCGAGCGCGACGGGCTGACGCTGGACCCCGACATCCTGTCGCGCGAACTGGGCGTCCCGGTGGTGCCGACGGTGGCGGTGCGGCGGCGCGGGATCGATGCGTTGCGCAGCCATGTCGGCGAGATGGTGGCGACGCGGCAGTCCCGCGATGCCGGGCCCGCCGAGGACATCAAGGCGCTGCAACGCCGCGCGCGCGAGATTGCGGGCCGGACCACGGTGTCGGAAACCGCCGGGCGACGCTGGACCCATGCGCTGGATGCGGTGGCGCTGCACCCGGTATCGGGACCGATCCTGCTGATCGGATTGCTGTTCATCATGTTCCAGGCGGTGTTCGCCTGGTCGGAGGCGCCGATCGGGTGGATCGAGGGCGCGTTCGCCGCGCTGGACGGGTGGATCGATGCGGTATTGCCCGACAGTTTCCTGCGATCGCTGCTGACCGATGGCCTGATCGCGGGTGTGGGCGCGGTGGTGGTCTTCCTGCCGCAGATCCTGATCCTGTTCCTGTTCATCCTGATCCTGGAAGCGTCGGGCTATATGGTGCGCGCGGCGTTCCTGATGGACCGGCTGATGGCGCATGTCGGCCTGTCGGGGCGGGCGTTCATCCCGCTCCTGTCCTCCTTTGCGTGCGCGGTGCCGGGGATCATGGCGACGCGGTCGATCGAGGACGAAAAGGACCGGCTGACCACGATGCTGATCGCGCCGCTGATGACCTGTTCGGCGCGGCTGCCGGTCTACACGATCATCATCGGGGCATTCATTCCGGACCGGCAGGTGGCGCCTTTGGTCGGTTTGCAGGGGCTGGTGCTGCTCGGCCTCTACGTCATGGGCATATTGGGCGCATTCGTCGCGGCGCTGGTGCTGCGCCGGACAGTGACCAAGGGCGAATCCTCCGGCTTCATGATGGAGATGCCGAAATATCAGTGGCCGCAGCTTCGCGACGTCGCCATCGGGCTGTGGAGCCGGTCGCTGATCTTTCTCAAGCGGGCCGGGACCACCATCGCGCTGACCACGGTGATCCTGTGGGCGCTTTTGTCCTTCCCCAAGCCGCCGGAGAATAGCGGCATCTCGCCGGTCGATTATTCGGTGGCGGGGCGGATCGCGAACGGGCTGGAGACGGTGGTCGCGCCGATCGGCTTCAACCGCGACATCGCGCTGGCACTGATCCCCGCGATGGCGGCGCGCGAAGTGGCGGTGGCGGCGATCGGCACCGTCTATGCCATCGACGACCCCGATGCCGAGGGCGGGCAGAAGGCGATCACCGAGAATCTGAAGAACCGGTGGACCCTGCCGACCGCGCTCGCCTTTCTGATGTGGTTCGTCTTTGCCCCCCAGTGCATTTCCACCATCGCTGTCACCCGGCGGGAGACGAACGGGTGGAAGTGGCCGGCGTTCATGGTTGGCTATTTGTTCGCCACGGCCTACATCATGGCCGGTATCACCTATTGGCTGGCGACGCTCGCCGGCCTGTAAGAGAAGTTTCGGGGCATCATGGCAGGCAGCGTCAACAAGGTCATTCTCGTCGGCAATCTGGGGCGCGACCCCGAAAGCCGCAGCTTCCAGAACGGCGGCAAGGTCGTGAACCTGCGCATCGCCACGTCGGAATCGTGGAAGGACCGCAATTCGGGCGAGCGCAAGGAAAAGACCGAATGGCATTCGGTCGCGATCTTCAACGAAGGGCTGGCCAACGTCGCCGAGCGGTTCCTGCGCAAGGGATCGAAGGTCTATATCGAGGGCCAGTTGCAGACGCGCAAATGGCAGGACCAGTCGGGCAATGAGCGGTATTCGACCGAGGTCGTGCTGCAGGGCTTCAACTCGGTCCTGACCATGCTCGACGGACCTGGCGGCGGGCAGGGCGGCGGTGGCCGCAGCGGCGGCGGCGACGACTGGGCCGGCGGCGGTGACGATTTCGGCGGCGGCTATGGCGGCGGCGGATCCTCGTCGGGCGGCGGCTTTGGCGGCGGATCGGGCGGTCAGCGCGGCGGCGGGGCGGCGGCCGGGAACGCCGGTGGTCGCGGCGGGTTCAGCCAGGGCGGCGGTTTCGCCGACGATCTGGATGACGACGTGCCGTTCTGATTCCGGTCGACATCTCTGTTTTTCGGCCGGCAAGGTAGCTTTATCGCATGACGAATAGCGACGATCCGACACCGGCCCGTGCCCGGATCGTCGATGCCTATGCCCCCGGCGGCGTCCGGGCGTCCGGCCTGCTGGACGACGTGACCGATTTCGCCGCCACGCTGTGCGCGGCACCGATGGCACTCGTCTCGCTGGTCGAGGAGGAAGACACCCGCTTCCTGGCGCAAAGCGGGGCGGACGGAATGGCGGCACCGTCGCGCAGCCTGTCCTTTTGCACCCATGCGATGGTGCAGGACGGTTTGACCGAGATCCGCGACGCGACGCTGGACCCCTGCTTTGCCGATCATCCCTTCGTCACCGGGGACATGCATCTGCGCTTCTATGCGGGCATGCCGCTCCGGTCGCGGGACGGCGTGGCGCTGGGCGCGTTGTGCGTGGTCGACCGGGAGCCGCGGCCCGAGGGGCTGACCGCGCTGCAACGGCAGGGGCTGACGGTGCTGGCCAGCCTGACCATGGCACGGCTGGAGGATCGGCGCACCACCGCCGAGCAGGAGGCGATCCGCGAGCGCGAGGCGGAAGCGCTGGCCGATAGCGAGCGGCGGTTCCGGACGCTTGCCGATGCGATGCCGCAGATGGTGTGGGCGACGCTGCCCGACGGCTATCACGACTATTACAATGCGCGCTGGTACGATTTTACCGGCACCCCCCGGGGTTCCACCGACGGCGAGGGGTGGAACGACATGTTCCATCCCGACGATCAGGATCGCGCCTGGGCGGTGTGGCGGCAAAGCCTGGCGACCGGCGACCCGTACCAGATCGAATATCGCCTGCGCCATTTCGACGGCACCTATCGCTGGGTGCTGGGGCGGGCGCTGCCGCTGCGCGATGCGGATGGCGCGATCACCCGCTGGTTCGGCACCTGCACCGACATCCACGAACAGAAGCTGGTGCAGGAAGAGCGCGAGATTATCAGCCAGGAGCTGAGCCACCGCATCAAGAACATCTTTGCGGTGATCTCGGGCCTGATCGGTTTCGCGGCGCGGGGCAATCCGCCGTTTGCGCCGCTGGCGGCCGACTTGCGCGACCGGATCACCGCGCTGGGCCGCGCGCACGACTTCGTCCGGCCGCACAGCAACGCGTCGCGCCCGCTGGCGCGGCAGGACAGTCTGCACGGCCTGCTCAACGACCTGTTCCTGCCCTATGCGCAGGAAAGCATGGAGCGGCTGCGCGTGACGGGCGACGATGTGCGGATCGACGATCGCTCGGCCACGCCGCTGGCGCTGCTGTTTCACGAGTTGGCGACGAACGCGAGCAAATATGGCGCGCTGTCGACCGATCATGGCAGCGTGACGGTGCGGATCGATCGCCGCGATGGCGGGGTGGTGCTGTGCTGGACCGAGACGAGCGGCCCGCGCGTCGACGCGGCACCCGCCTATGCCGGGTTCGGATCGCAACTAGTGGAGTTGAGTGCGGTGCGCCAGCTCGGCGGAACGGTGGCGCGCGACTGGCGGCCGGAGGGGCTGGTGGTGACGGTGGCGGTGCCGGAGGCGGCGTTCAGCCGTGGTTGAGCGTCAAGGGCATCAGGTCGGGCGTCTCGGTCGCATCCATCTTGCCGCCCGTTTCGCTGCACGCCTGGCTGCATAGGGCCGCGGCCGCGATAATCGCCTGCTCGCTGAAGGGCTTGCGAATATAGCCTAGCGCGCCGCCCGACTCGCCGATCTGCGCGGGGTTGGCGGTGACGAACACCACCTTGACGCCATATTCGGACGAAATGCGCCGGGCGATGGTGGGGCCGGTGGCGCCGTCGCGCAGGTTGACGTCGACAAAGGCGAAGCTGCACTGCGGCGCGGCCTCCATCGCGGTGGCGCTGTCCGCGGCGATCGCGGCGACGTGGTATCCCGCGTCGGTGAGGATGCGTTCGAGATCGAGGGCAACGAAGATCTCGTCCTCTACGATCAGTGCGGTTTTCGACATGCGGGCGTTCCAATATCGGGACGGGCAGGGTCGAAGGACCATGCCCGATACTCGGACAAGCCAATGCGCTGACCTATGTTCGGTTCCGTACTCATCTTGATTTAAATCAAGTTTAGTTCATCGCTGTAGCAGAAAGACCGCATGTTCCGCGCGCAGATTGGCCGCGGCGGCACTGGTCTGGCGGCTGCGCGACAGGAACCAGCTTCCCTCCACGGTCAGGCCGCGATCACGCAGAAAGGCGCGAAAGTCGTCGATGGTGACGTGGTGGATGTTGGGGGTGTCGTACCAGCGTTCGGGGAGGAGGTCGGTGACGGGCATGCGTCCGCCCCACATGAGCGACAGGCGGACGCGCCAATGGGCGAAGTTGGGGAAGCTGACAAAGGCGCGGCGGCCGATGCGCAGCAGGTGGTCGAGCACGACGTCCGGAGCGCGCGCGGTCTGCAGTGTCTGGCTGAGGATCGCATAGTCGAAGCTAGCGTCGGGGTAGCTGGCGAGGTCGGTGTCGGCATCGCCCTGCACCACCGCCAGCCCGCGGGCGACCGCGGCGGCGACGTTGGCGGGATCGATCTCCAGCCCGCGCGCGTCGCATCCCGCCTCGTCGCGCAGCGCCGCCATCAGCGCGCCGTCGCCGCAGCCGATATCGAGGATACGGCTGCCGCGGGCGACGTGGCGGGCGATGATCGACAGGTCGGGGCGCAGGTCGTTCATGGCTCGGCCCTCAGGAAACCGTCGATCACCCGGTTCATCTCGGGGGCCTCCAGCAGAAACGCGTCATGGCCGTAAGGGCTGGACAGTTCCACGAAGCTGACCGCGGAGCCGGCCGCGTTCAGCGCCTGGACGATGCCGCGCGAGGCGGCGGTGGGATACAGCCAGTCGGTGTCGAAGCTGACCACGCAGAAGCGCGCCCGCGTCTGGCGGAAGGCACCGGCGAGCAGGCCGCCATGTTCCTCGGCCAGGTCGAAATAATCGACCGCGCGGGTGATATAGAGATAGGAATTGGCGTCGAACCGGTCGACGAAGCTGATCCCCTGGTGGCGCAGATAGCTTTCCACCTGGAAATCGGCGTCGAAGCCGAAGCTTTTCGCCTCGCGCGCCTGAAGCTTGCGGCCGAACTTCTCGGTCAGGCCCGCTTCCGACAGATAGGTGATGTGCGCGGCCATGCGCGCCACCGCGAGACCGGCGGCGGGAGGGTCGTCATGCCCGTAATAGTCGCCGCCGCGCCAGCGGGGATCGGCCATCACCGCCTGGCGTCCGACCTCGTGAAAGGCGATGTTCTGCGCGGTGTGGCGCGCGGTGGTGGCGACGGCGACGACGGCGCGAACCCGCTCGGGAAAGGTGGCGGCCCAGCTGAGCGCCTGCATGCCGCCCATCGATCCGCCGACCACCGCCTGCAACTGTCCCACCCCCAGATGATCGAGCAGCAGGGCCTGCGCGCGCACCATGTCGCGAATGGTGATGACGGGAAAACTCATCCCCCAGGGCGCGTTCGTCGCGGGGTTGATCGTGGCGGGGCCCGACGAGCCCATGCAGCTGCCGATGACGTTGGAGCAGATGATGAAATGCCGGGTCGGGTCGATCGGCCTGCCGGGGCCGACGAGCCGCGTCCACCAGCCGGGCTTGCCGGTGCGCGGATGGACGCTGGCGACATGCTGGTCACCGGTCAGCGCATGGCAGATCAGGATCGCGTTGCTGCCTTGGGGATCGAGCGTGCCATAGGTTTCATAGGCGATCTCGACCGGCGACAGCAGCGCGCCGCCGTCCAGCCGCAGCGGGCCGGGCAGACGGACATGGCGGAGAAGGCCGAAGCGCGCGTCATCGGACATGGGACGGTTCGCTAGGCCGCCGGGGCTGGCGACGCAAGGCCCGCGCGGCTATGCCCCCGCCATGACCGCACCCGATCCCAAGGCCTGGGTAAAGGCCATCGCCCCCTATATCCCCGGCCGCTCCACGACCGATGACGGCCGCCGCGTCCACAAGCTGTCGTCCAACGAGAACCCGCTGGGCACCAGCCCCGATGCCAGGGCGGCCTTCGCGACCGCGGCCGATACGCTGGAGCGCTATCCCGACGCGACTGCAACCGCGCTGCGCGAGGCGATCGGCGAAGTGCACGGGCTGGAGCCGGCGCAGATCATCTATGGCACCGGATCGGACGAGATCCTGCATCTGGCGGCCGGTGCCTATGCGGGCGTGGGCGACGAGATCATCCATGTCCGCTACGGCTTTGCCGTGTACGAGATCGCGACGCGGCGCGTCGGCGCGACGCCGGTGGTGGTCCCCGACCGCGACTATGCGACCGATGTCGATGCGATCCTGGCCGCGGTGACCGAGCGGACGACGGTGGTGTTCGTCGCCAACCCGAACAATCCCACCGGCACCTTTGTCGGCGCCGACGAGATCGCGCGGCTGCATGCCGGCCTGCCGTCTCATGTCCTGCTCGTCCTCGACCAGGCCTATGCCGAATATCTGGAGGAGGGCGAGGACGATGGCGGCCTGGCGCTGGCG
Source organism: Sphingomonas sp. GM_Shp_2 (assembly GCF_026540875.1). Taxonomy (NCBI): domain Bacteria; kingdom Pseudomonadati; phylum Pseudomonadota; class Alphaproteobacteria; order Sphingomonadales; family Sphingomonadaceae; genus Sphingomonas; species Sphingomonas sp. GM_Shp_2. Next base: position 93,222 of record NZ_JALNUQ010000007.1, on the reverse strand, counting down.
CGTACCGCGTCCAACGTGCTGGTGACGCGCACCTTTTCCAAGATCCACGGGCTGGCGGCCGAGCGTATCGGCTGGGGCTATGGCGCGCCCGCGATCATCGATGCGCTGCACCGCATCCGCGGCCCGTTCAACGTGACGATCGCCGGGCAGGCGGCCGCCGTCGCCGCGATCCGCGACACCGGTTTCGTGAAGGACACGCGCGCGCACAACACGCGCTGGCTGCGCTGGTTCGAGGAGCAGATCGCCGGCTTAGGCAATGCCGGCCTGCGCGCGGTACCGTCCAAGGGCAATTTCTCGATGGTGCTGTTCGAGGGCGCACTGACCGCCGAGCGCGCCTATCACGGGCTGATGGATGCGGGCTATATCGTCCGCTGGCTGCCCGGACAGGGGCTGGGGCATGGCCTGCGCATCACCATCGGGACCGAGGACGAGACGCGCGGCGTCGTCGCGGCCCTGCGCGAACTGGCCGGCGCCTGATGCTGCCTTTCGCGCGCGTGACGATCATCGGGCTGGGCCTGATCGGCTCGTCGATCGCGCGCGGGGTGAAGAAGGCGATGCCCGGCGCGGTCGTCACCGCCTATGACGCGGACCCGAGCGTGCGCGATACGGTGCACGCGCTGGGCATCGCGGACGATGTCGCCGATTCGGCGGGTGCGGCGGTGGTCGATGCCGATCTGGTCATCCTGTGCGTGCCGGTCGGGGCGATGGCGGCGGTGGCGGCGGAGATCGCCGAGGATTTGCCCGCCGACGCGGTGGTGAGCGATGTCGGCAGTTCCAAGGCCAGCGTCTTCGCCGCGCTGCGTGGTGCGCTGCCGGGTGCGACGATCGTGCCGGGGCATCCGGTGGCGGGCACCGAGCATAGCGGGCCGGAATCGGGTTTCGCGACGCTGTTCCAGGGGCGCTGGTGCATCCTGACGCCCGAGGACGGAGCGGAAAGCGCGCCCGTCATCCGCCTGCGCGCCTTTTGGGAGGCGCTGGGCGCGCAGGTCGAGCTGATGAGCCCCAAGCATCACGACCTGGTGCTGGCGGTGACCAGCCATGTGCCGCACCTGATCGCCTATTCGATCGTCGGCACCGCCTCGGACCTGGAAGAGGTGACGCGCAGCGAGGTGATCAAATATTCGGCGGGTGGCTTCCGCGATTTCACCCGCATCGCCGCGTCCGACCCGACGATGTGGCGCGACGTGTTTTTGAACAACCGGGAGGCGGTGCTGGAGATCCTGCAGCGGCTGACCGAGGATGTGACGATGCTGCAACGCGCGATCCGCTGGGGGGACGGGGATACGTTGTTCGACCTGTTCACGCGCACCCGCGCGATCCGCCGCGGGGTGATCGACCAGGGGCAGGACGATGCACGGCCTGATTTCGGCCGGGCGCACGGGGAGTAGGGTCGGGGGCTGCTTGAAATGCGTTGAGGCAGACGATCAGCCCTCTCGGCGATGAATTCACCGCAACAAAGCCACTCTTAGCCTGCCGCCGATGTCCGTCATGAGTGGAAAGTGGATCGGCCGCTTTGCTTGCTGTGACGTTCAATGCGGCGGGGAATCGCTGGGGCGGAACCCGAACCCTGTATGTCGATAGCTCTCCAGCTCCTTGCCGATGCAACGAACCGTGGGAGAGAGACCGTCTTCTTGCACCAATTCATCGGCTCTCAGTATAAACGTCGCACTAGGAAGATGGCGTTTGTTTCGAAGGTATTCACTTCTCATTGCTCCGCATTGTTTGGCGATGCGTTCGCTCGCCACAGCCGTGAGAAGCGGCTTTCCAGCCCGATCACTTGCACAGCCAGTCAGTGCAACGACTGACGCGAAAGCAATTCCGTACCAAGGCTTACGCAAAATCCTTCCTCGCCATTGGGCTTATCGATATGCCGGAAATTGGATGATCCGCTGCTATTGAGCAACCCGTTCCGGTTCGAGAGCCGCAAGAAATAGCGATTTGCGACGGTGCAGTAGCGCGTGGTCGGCTGAAGCGCATTGCAAAGGAAATGCTTAATCCAGCACGTTGATCGCGGCGTGGACGCGGGCCTCGATCTCGGCGCGGTCGAGGCCGGGGGGGATGACCTCGCCGAAGCGCAGCGTGATGACGCCGGGGCGCTTCAGACCCTTGCGCGGCCAGACCACGCCGCTGTCGGTGGCGACGGGGACGACGGGCAGCTTCAGCATGCGGTACAGGCCGGCAAAGCCGGGTTTCAGCGGCGGCTGCGCGCCCGGCGCAACGCGCGTACCCTCCGGAAAGATCAGGATGGCGCGGCCCACCGCCACGGCGGCGGCGGCATCGCGCATCATGCCGCGAAGGGCACGGGCCGACGCGTCGCGATCGACCACGATCGCGCCGTAGCGCCGCGCCGCCCAGCCCCAGATCGGCAGATCGGCCAGTTCCTGTTTCAGCACGATCGCGGGGCCATCGAGCAGGGCCTGCAAGGCCAGCGTCTCGAACATCGCCTGGTGCTTGGCGGGATAGAGGGCGGGGCCGGCGGGGCGCGTGCCCTCCACCCGGATGGTGATGCCGAGCAGCACGCGCGTCGCCCAGTTGTGGAACCGGGTCCAGCGCGTCGCGTGGTCGATCATCGCGGATTGCCCGATAAAGGCGGCGATGGGGGCGGAGGCCGCAAAGAACAGCGACACCGGATAGAAGATGCAGGCGAACACCAGATTGCGCAACGCGATCACGACCCGAACCCCACCCATAATGCGATCCGGCGCAGGATCAGCTTGTTGTATTCGTTGACCAAGGTCGCCAGCCGCGGGTCGCTGGTCGGCACGCCGTCGCCCAGCACCACGACACCGGGGCCGAGAGCTGCGATCAGCTCCATCTTCGCGCGCGGCAGGTGCCAGTCGGCGGTGACGAGCCGGATGCTGGCATAATGATGCGAGCGCACCCAGCGCACGGTTTCCTCCGCATTCGAGCGGGTATCGACGGCATCGGTGCCGAGATCGATGCAGCAGGTGAACAGTGCGCGCGGCGTCTTGTAGGTGCGGGCCAGATCGATCGGGCGGACGCCGGGGGCGACGCCCGTCACCAGCATCCGCCGCGCCTGACCCTCGCGCAGCAGCGCGATGCCGCGATCGATGCGGCCGGGGCCGCCGGTCGGCACGACGATCGCGTCGGTGGTGTTGCCCTCCAGCGGGGGGGGCAGCATCAGCATGAACGCGGCGAACCCCAGGCACCAGCCGATGCCGATCAGCCCGAGGAACCGGGCGATCACAGCGTGCGCCGCAACTGGGCGAGCACCGCGACCCGCGCCGCGAACGTGGCAAGCGCCACGAAGCCGAAGGGCAGCAGCGCCAGCACCAGCCATTGGGCGGGACCAAGCGTCACCGAGCCGAGCAGTTCGGAGCCGAGCGCCGCCATCTGCCCGCCGATCAGCAGGATGACGGCAAGGGCGCCCAGCCCGCCCGCCGCGCTGCCGATCCCGGCATCGATCGCGATCCGGCGCTGGAACAGCCGGGCGATCTGCACGTCGGTCGATCCCAATATGTGCATGACGCCGATGGTGGTGCGATGCGCCTCCAGTCCGGCGCGGGCGGCCAGCATCACCACCGCGCCCGTCGCCGCCATCATCAGCAGGACGACCAGCCCGGCCAGCCATGTCATCGACGACAGGAAACCGCTGACCGGCGTCATCCAGGTGGCGTGTTCCTCGACCTGAACGGTGGCGGGGGACACGGCGCGCACGACAGTCGCGACGCGCGCGACCGTGGCGGGATCGGTATCGACCAGATCGACATCGATCAGGGCGGGCACGGGCAGGCCGGCATCGGCGGCATCGGCACCCAGCCACGGCTTCAGCATGGCGGCGAGTTCCGCCTGCGGCACGCGTACGGTGCGCACCACCTCCTCGCGGTCGCCGAGCGCGGCGAGCACGCGGCGGGTAGTCGCCTCGCGCCGGGTCGGCTCGCCCTCCACCACCTGCACGGTCAGCCGGCCGGCCAGCTGGCGGTCGAGCGCGCGCGCGGCGCGGGCGGTGCCCAGGCCGCCGGCGGCGGCGAGCAGCGTCAGGAACAGCATGATCGCCATCACCCAGGTCATCGCCCGGATGCCGGGTGCCTCGTCCAGCACCCGCCGTTCGGTGCCCGCCCCGCTCATCCGCCGTCCTCCCCGTCGATGCGCACGGGGGGATGGCGCAGCGCGCCGGTGGGATCGAGCAGCCGGCCGCCCTCCAGCCGCATCATCTGGGCCGAGGGCAGGCGGTTCATCAGGTGCAGGTCGTGGGTGGCGACGACGACGGTGGTGCCCAGCTTGTGCAGCGAATCGAACAGGTGGAGCAGGCGTTCCGCCATGGCCGGGTCGACATTGCCGGTCGGCTCGTCCGCCACCAGTATCTCGGGACGGGCGATCACCGCGCGGGCGATGGCGACGCGCTGCTGCTCACCGCCCGACAGCGTGGCGGGGCGGGACTGGGCGCGTTCCGACAGGCCGATCCAGGCCAGCATCTCGCGCACCGGCTGGGCGATGCTCGCCTCCGACATGCCCGCGACGCGTAAAGGAAGCGCGATGTTGTCGGCGGCGCTGAGGTGCGGGACCAGTCGGAAGTCCTGGAACACCACGCCGATGCGGCGGCGGAAACCGGGCAGGCGCTCGCGCGGCATGATGACCGCATCCTCGCCGAACAGGCGGATGATGCCGCGGCTGGGGCGCTGGGCGAGGTAGAGGAGGCGCAGCAGCGAGGTCTTGCCGGCGCCGCTGGCCCCGGTCAGGAAATAGAAGCTGCCGGCGCGCAGCGTGAAGCTGAGATCGGCCAGCGTTTCCTCGCCCGCGCCGTAGCGCAGTCCGACATTCTCGAACTGGACGATGTTCGCCATGGCGCTCAAAGGGTCGCGATCGCTCGTGTCATGCCGTCGATCCGGCCTTGGCATGAGCGGGCCGACGCTTCAAGCTTGCCACATGACCGAGCGGCGTGCTTACTGAGGATCGGTTCAAAGGCCCGACGTTATCCGGGCCCCTTCGTGAAGCGCCAACCCGCATGATCCTGGAATGCCCCGAGTGCCGCACCCGCTATCTGGTGCCCGACAGCGCGATTGGGCATGACGGGCGCACGGTGCGCTGCGCCAATTGCCGGCACAGCTGGTTCCAGTCGCCGCCGGAATTGCCGCTCGAACCGCTGCCGGAGCCGGTGGTGTCGCTGGACAAGCCGGCGGACCGGGACCTGAGCGAATCGGATGGCGCGGGTGCCGCGGCGATGCCGCCCCTGCCCAGCTTCGTGTCCGCAGCCCCCCCGCCACCGCCGGTGGTGGAAGCGCCCGCCACCGAGACCTTCGACGCCTTTGCGCACCAGCCGCCGTTCCGCCAGCGCCGCAACAATGCGCGCCGCTGGACGATCGGCGCGGTGGCGGCCGGGCTGTTGATGCTGGTGGGGGTGATCGCGATCCTGTGGCTGGGTGCGCCGGGGATCGGCGCCAGCCTGGGGTTGGGGACGACCGAATCGCCGCTGCGGCTGCGCGACAATCCGATCGAGCGGCGCGAACTGGCCAATGGATCGGAGCTGTTCGCGGTCAGCGGCCAGATCACCAACCCGTCGAGCGACCGGCAGCGCGTGCCCGACATCCGTGCCGAGCTGAAGGATGCGCAGGGGCGGGTGGTGTTCAACTGGACGATCACCCCGCAGCAGCGCACGCTGGGCCCGGGCGCGGCGATCGACTTCAATTCGGCCAAGCTGGACGTGCCGCCCAATTCCAAGCGGCTGGAACTCAGCTTCGCCGGGGAATGAACAGTTTGCACGCGAAGCGTGTTGCAGGACGCAAAAGCCTCTGCTAGGGGCACCGGCCTACCAGCCACCGGCCAGCCCGGTGGATCAAGTGTGCGGTCGTGGCGGAATTGGTAGACGCGCAACGTTGAGGTCGTTGTGGCCGAAAGGCCGTGGAAGTTCGAGTCTTCTCGACCGCACCATCTTCCCATCCAGATGATGAACCGGCCTGCAGGGAATGCAGGCCAGTGTCGGCGGCATCATTGCCGCCGCGCGACATCCTCCAGATAGCGCGTCATCGCGGCGTGGCCGGTTTCGTTCAACGACACCTCGATACGGCGGCGGTCGGCGGGATCGATCACGCGGGTGATGAGGCCCAACTTGTCGAGATGCTCGATCCAGCGCTGCGAGGTGGTGACGGGGGCGTCGGCGGTGGATACCAGCGACTTGATGTTCAGGGTCTGGCGTCGGCGATAGGCGACGAAGAGCGACAGCAGCATGTCCCAGGCCGGTTCGTGGAACAGTTCGTCGGGCAGGAAATTGCGTCGTCGCTTGCGCTGGTCGATCAACCGGCCGGCGATGCGAATCAGCGTTTCCTCATCCGGCCCGTCCGTCTCGCGCGAGGCCGCCACCAGCGAGTCGGTGCGACGCCCGAATTCCTCGACAATGCCGGACAAGCGCGTCGCCAGTTCGTTGACCAGCCCGATAGCCGCTTCGTTGCTCACCCCTGACACCTCCAGCATGCTCCCACATGCCCGCCGAAATGGCGGTAGTTTGTTATTGATCTTATTACGTTATCTACAATGGCATGATGTCCCAAACAATCTTTTGGTTCCCTCGCCCACATGGGTGATCGCGCCGGCCGGGACGGGGCCTGCGTAACATATATGAGCGCATGGACATTGGCGCTGCATTATGTTTGATCAAGGTTAACTTGGGGAAGGGCGACGTCATGGATGCTCAGCGCGTATATGCGCTCCTGCAACAGGCCTGCATGCTGTTGGAGGATGCCGGGGATTTCCACATCGCCGCGCATGTCGGGCAGGCGATGGCGCTGGTCGAGGGGCGCTATGCGGTAGGGGGCGACCATCTGGCGGAACGCGACGGCGCACTTTCGCGATCGGACCCGGTGGAACACATCTGAACGCAAGGCACTCGCGCGGCGGTCGTGCGTTTCAAGGGTCTCCACGGCGTAAGGATCTTCGTGACTGCCTATTGCCACGCCATCGGCACCGCGGTGCCGGGCCATGATGTCCATGCCATGTATTGCGACTGGGCGACCGACCTGCTGGACCCCCGCGAGGCGCGCATCTTTGCGCGGATGGCGGCGCGTGCCGGGATCGAGCATCGCTTCTCCGTGCTGCCGCCGCGCCCGGATGGCGGGCCGCAGATCGGCGATGGCGGCTTCTACGACAAGGCGCCACTCCCCGGCACGGCCGCGCGCATGGCCATCTATGCCGAGGCCGCACCGCAGCTTGCCGCCGCCGCCGTGGCGGCGTGCGCCGCGCAGGCCGATCTGGGCGGCATCACCCATCTGGTGGTCGCAAGCTGCACCGGCTTCGTGGCGCCGGGGATCGACCAGATCCTGGCGCGGCGGCTTGGCCTGTCGCCCTCGGTCGAGCGGCTGCTGATCGGGTTCATGGGCTGTTACGCCGCGGTGACGGCGCTGCGCACCGCACGGCATATCGTGCGGTCGGAGCCGCAGGCGCGGGTGCTGGTCATCACCGTGGAGCTGTGCACGCTGCATCTGCAGGCGACGCCGGAGGTGGGCGCGCTGATGGGCCAGTTGCAGTTCGGCGACGGTGCGGCGGCGGCGCTGGTGACGGGCGAGCCGGGCGGGCTGGAACTGGAGGCGGGGGTGTCGCTCGCCCTGCCGGAAAGCGCCGAGCTGATCCGCTGGGACATCACCGACCGCGGCTTTGCCATGCACCTGTCGGGCGAGGTGCCGGGGCGGCTGGCGGAGGCGCTGGGCGCGGCGGAGACGCGGGCCGCGCTGTCGGGTGATGGCGGACCGATCGAGGGATGGGCGGTCCATGCCGGCGGGCGGTCGATCCTGGATGCGGTGGAGCGGGCGATGGCACTGGATGCCGGAGCGCTGGCGTCGTCGCGGGCGGTGCTGCGCGAGAAGGGGAACATGTCGTCGGCGACGTTGATGTTCGTGCTGGCGCGGATGATGCGCGAGGCGCCGATCGAGCGTGGGCTGGCGCTGGCCTTCGGACCCGGCCTGGCGGCGGAGGGCCTGCGCTTCCGGAGCGCGGCGTGAGCCTTGCCACCCGCGCCCCCGGTCCGGAGCTGATGGATGCCGAGGACCTGGACCCCGGCACATACCGCGCGGTGCTGCACGATCTGGCGCGGGTGAACACGGTGACGATGGCGCGGCGGCCGACGCTGCGGTTTCTCGATTCGGTGATGCGGGGGCGGTCGACGCTCCGGCTGCTCGATGTCGGGTTCGGCGACGGCGATATGCTGCGCAGCATTGCAGGCTGGGCAAAGGCGCGGGGCATCGTCGCGCAACTGGTCGGGATCGATCTCAATCCCAACAGTGCCGGCATCGCTGCGGCGCAGACCGGGCGCGACATGCCGATCGATTACCGCACCGGCGACTATGCCACGCTGGCGGGGCAGGAGTGGGACGTGATCGCCTCCAGCCTGGTCGCGCATCATATGAGCGAGGCGGAGTTGATCGCCTTTTTGCGCTTCATGGAACAGGAGGCGCGGGTCGGCTGGTTCGTCAACGACCTGCACCGGCACCGCTTCGCCCATGTCGGCTATCCGCTGCTCGCCCGGGCGGCACGGTGGCATCCGATCGTGCGGCATGACGGCCGCCTGTCGATCGCGCGCAGCTTCCGCCCGGCCGAATGGCGCGACTTGCTGGCGGCGGCGAACATCAGCGCGGCGAAGATCGAGCGCCGCTTCCCCTTTCGGTTATGCGTCGCACGCCGGCGCTGATCGTCGGCGGCGGGCCGGCGGGTGCGGCGGCGGCGATCACGCTGGCGCGTGCCGGTACGCCGCATCTGCTGGTCGAGCGGCAGCGCGTGATCGGCGATGCGCTGTGCGGCGGCTTTCTGAGCTGGCGGACGGTGGCGCAGGTGCGGGCGCTGGGCGTGGAGCCGGGCGGCCACCGGGTCACCCGGTTGCGCATGATAACGCCGCGCGCGGTAAGCGAGGCGGCGTTGCCGGAACCCGCCATCGGCCTGTCGCGCCACCGGCTCGACACCATCCTGTTGACGCAGGCCGAGGCGGTGGGCGCGCGGATCGAGCGCGGCGTGAGCGTGCGCGCGGTGGAGCAGGACGGCGTGCGGCTGGCCGGGGGCGATGTGCTGTCGCCGGATGCGCTGTTCCTGGCGACCGGCAAGCACGACCTGCGCGGAACGCCAGAGCGGGGCGATGCGGGCGAGGACCCGGCGCTGGGCTTGCGCGTGCGGCTGGCGGCGGCACCGGGCCTGTCCGCCCTGGTGGACGACGCGATCGAACTGCATCTGTTCGACCGTGGCTATGCCGGGCTGGTCTTGCAGGAGGATGGCAGCGCCAATCTGTGCATGGCGGTCCGCCGGTCGCGCCTGCGCGCGGCGGGGACCGCGGCGGCACTGCTTGCCGAACTGGGGCGGGAGGTACCGCGGCTGGCCGAGCGGCTGGCGTTCATGGCGGGCGGGTCGCACGTCGATGCAGTGGCCAATGTGCCCTATGGCTGGCGGGCGGCTCCGGCCGCGCTGTTCCGGCTGGGGGATCAGGCCGGCGTGATCCCGTCGCTGGCCGGGGAAGGCATGGGGATCGCGCTCGCCAGCGGCGTGTCGGCGGCGCAAAGCTATATCGCCGGGGGCGCGGCCGCGGCGCCCGACTGGCAGCGCGCGTTCACCCGGCGGATCGGGATGCCGATCGCGGTCGCCGGTGGCGTCCGGGCGCTGGCGGAGGGGTGGGCACGCGGCGCGCTCCCCCGGCTGGCGCATCCGGCGCTGGTGCGGCTGATCGCGCGGGCGACGCGGGTGGCGTGATCGTGCGCCGGACCGCATGGAGGCAGCGGCAGGCCGCACGCAAAGCTTGCTTGTGATGGCGCGCGAAGCCGGGTATTTCGCGCATCCTTCATGGCTCGCGCGCGTTCTTCCCGCTCACGTCCCCGTTCGCCCTGGCGGCGCCGGATCGTCGTTTCCCTCCAGATCCTGATCGGCCTGGCCGTGCTGGCGCTCGGCGCGCTGCTGATCGCGGTGTATGTCGCGCGGTCGCAACTGCCGAGTTTCGAGGAGCTGAAATCCTCGCCCAACGGCCAGATGATCCGCGTCCATGCGTCCGACGGCACGGTGATCGTATCGCTCGGGCCGAGTTACGGCGAATGGCTGTCCTATGGCCGCATCCCCGCGGTGATGCGCGATGCCACCGTGGCGGTGGAGGATCGCCGTTTCCGTCAGCATCCCGGCGTCGATCCGATCGGCATCGTGCGCTCCGTGATGGTCCGGTATGAACGCGGCCGGTGGGTGCAGGGCGGCTCCACGATCACGCAACAGCTTGCGCGCAACATCTTCCTGAACAACCAGAAGAAGTTCGGCCGCAAGTTTCGCGAATGGATCCTGGCGCTGGCGCTGGAGCGCAAGTTCAGCAAGGATCAGGTCCTCGAACTCTACCTGAACAAGGTCTATTATGGCGGCGGTGCGTATGGCATCGACGCGGCCTCCCGCAAATTCTTCGGCCACGGCGCGGACACGCTGAGCCTGTCGGAGGCGGCGGTGATCGCCGGGCTGGTCAAGGCGCCGTCCAACTATTCGCCGACCGCCGATGCCGAGGCGGCGGTGGGCCGCGCGGGCGTGGTGATCGACCAGATGGTGCGCAACGGCTTCATCACCGCGGCCGAAGCGGCGGAGGCCGAGCCGAAATCGCTGCACCTGGCGCCCGAGCCCAAGCAGAACAGCGTCCGCTACTTCACCGATTGGGCCTTGCCGCAACTCGATACGCTGATCGACGAGACGCAGGCCCCGCTGGAGGTGTGGACGACGCTGGACCTGGGGATGCAGCGCGCCGCCGATGCGGCGATCCGGCAGCAGGCGCCGGCCGGTACGCAAGGGGCGCTGGTCAGCCTGGACCGTGACGGCGCGGTGCGCGCGATGGTCGGCGGCAAGGATTACGTATCCACCAACTACAACCGTGCGACGCAGGCGGTCCGCCAGCCGGGCTCCGCGTTCAAGCTGTTCGTCTATCTTGCCGCGCTGGAGGCGGGCCACAAGCCCGAGGATACCGTGGTGGACGAGCCGGTGACGATCGACGGTTGGAGCCCGCGCAACGATTCGCGGCGCAATTCGGGGCAGGTGTCGCTTCGCACCGCCTTTGCCTATTCGCTGAACACGGTGGCGGCCAAGCTGGGCCAGGAGGTCGGCTTCACCACGGTGGCCGACATGGCGCGCCGCTTCGGCATCACCACGCCGGTCAACACGCATCCGTCGATGGTGCTGGGCACGTCGGACGTGCGCCTGATCGACATGACGCGCGCTTTTGCCTCGGTGGCGAACAAGGGCGTGGCGGTGGCCCCCTATGGCATCACCCGCGTGACCACCAACGGGCAGGAAATCTATCGCCACGAGGTGGATCGCAGCCATGTGCTGGTCGCCCCTTATGTCGCGGCCGAGATGACCGACCTGCTGCAGACCGCGGTCAACACCGGCACGGGACGTGCGGCACAGATCGGGCGGCCGGTGGCGGGCAAGACGGGCACGACGAGCAGCATGAAGGATGGCTGGTTCGTCGGTTTCGCCAGCGGGCTGACCACGGGCGTGTGGATGGGACGCGACAATGCGCGACCGGTCGCCGGCCTGCACGGCGGCACCGCGCCGGCGCGTGCCTTTGCGCAATATATGAAGGTGGCGACCGCCAGCCGGCCGATCGAGCAGTTCGAGACGCAGGTGACGCTCCCCGAATGGCAGCTGGAGCCGGACGAGGAGAGCTATTTCGGCGCCCCCGACAACGGCACGGCGGCGGTGGATGCCGATGGCAATCCGATCGCCCCGGCGGTGCCGGGTGACGGCTATGACGACGATCAGGCGCCGGTGGACGTGCGCCGCGGCAGCGACGAGGACGGGCCGCCGGTGCAGGCCGCACCGCCGCAGCGGCTGGATCAGGACTGGCTGGACCGCGTCACCGGGCGCGATGGCCCGCGCGAACCGTCACGCCCGCGCCCGGCGCCGCGCGAGGGGCTGGCGCCGCCGCGCTTCGATCAGGACGACCGGCCGACCCAGTGAAGCGCCGCGCCATGCCGCCGCAACCAGGCGGTGGCGGGCGCGGGGTCCTCGCCCAGCAAGGCCGCGACAAGGGCGTGGAAGGCAGGCGCGTGGTTCATGTGGACGCGGTGCGCCACCTCGTGCGCCACCGTCGCGCGGCGGACGAAATCGGGCGCTAGGATCAGCCGCCAGCTATAGCGGATCGCACCGTGCGAGGCGCAGCTTCCCCAGCGGGCCTTGGCATCGCCGATCGCGACGCGGGTGACGGTGACGCCGGCCTTTGCCGCGAACTCGGCGGTTTCCTGCGTCAACAAGTCGAGCGCCTGGCGGTGCAGCCACAAGGCGACGCGGCGGGGCAGCGTGTCGACCGGGCCGGAGGCGTGCAGCACGTCGCCCTCGCGCCGGAGCAGGCGGCTGCGCCCCTCGGTCCAGCGGATGGTGAGTTCGGTGTCGCCGAAGGGGATGGTCGCATCGGGCGCGAAGGGGCGCGGGGCGGGCAGGGCGGCGCGCTGCGCGGCGATCCATTCCCCCTTGCCCTGCGCCCAGGCGAGCGCTGGTTTGAGCGCGGCGCGCCTGGGGATGACGAGGCGGGTGGTGCCGGTGGCGGGGTCGATCACCAGCCGGATCCGCCGCGCGGTGGGGTGGCGGATGACCTGGTCGATCATATCGGGACCGATATCCCTCTCCCCGAAGGGGCGAGGGGCCTCACAGGTCGCGTTCGACGATGTGATTCTCAAACTCGCCGGCATCGTCTTCGCTGACCGTCCAGCCGCGTACCGATTCGCCGGCGCGGTGCACCGCGTCGCGGTCGCCCGAGACGAGGTAATGCCAGTCGGGCAGCGGCTCGTTCGCGGCGCGCAGGCGATAGGCGCAGGTGCGCGGCAGCCAGTCGATATCGCGGACGTTGCGCATGGTCAGCCGCACGCATTCGGGCACATAGGCGCGCCTGTTGCGATAATCGGAACAGAAGCCGGTACGCCGGTCGAGCATGCGGCAGGCGACGTTGGTCGGCAGCAGCTCGCCGGTATCCTCGTCCTCCAGCTTGTGCAGGCAGCATTTGCCGCAGCCGTCGCACAGTGCCTCCCACTGGGCACGGTCGAGCTGCTCGATCGGCAGCTCCCAGAATTTCACGGTCATCGGACCCAGCGCTCCAGCGCGTTTGCCACGGCCTCCGGTCCCTCGTCGGCAGGGATCAGCGCGATGGGCAGGTTGTTCGGATCCATCAGATAGGTGGTGCGCGCGTGATTGACGAGATAGCCGCCGCCGGGCGACGCCTCGCCCTTCTCCGCATAGACGCCGTAGGATTTGGCCATGGCGGCGATCGCCGCCTCGCTGCCGGTCAGGCCGATGGCGCGGGGGTGGAAGGCCGCCGCGAAGCGCTTCACCACGGGGGCGGTGTCGCGTGCGGGGTCGATGGTGACGAAGACGGGGACGATCGCGCGTGCCTTAGCCGGATCGCGTGCCTCCAGCAGGCGCAGGCCGGCACCGATCGCCTGCATGTCGGTGGGGCAGACATCGGGGCAGAAGGTGTAGCCGAAATACATGACGCGCCAGCGTTTGCCCAGCGAACGGTCGGTCACCGGCGCGCCGTCGCCGCCGGTCAGGCGAAAGGGGCCGCCGATCTTCGCACCCGCCAGCGGCGGCGCGGCGGCGGTATCGGGGCCGGACGGGCTGCACGCGGCCAGCGCGAGAAGCAGCGGCATGAGGCGCAACAGGGTCATGACGCGCGCAGCCTTGCTGTGTTAGGCACCGGATCGCAAGCCATGGATTCCAAGGATCTCCGCATGTCCGTCCGCTCCCTCCTGGCAGCCATGCTGCTGGGCGTTCTCGTTGCAGCACCGGCCGGTGCGCAACAACAGTCCGAAAGCTACAAGTTCCTTCAGGCGGTCAAGGACGCCAAGGGCAACGAGGTGACCGAGATGCTCGGCCGCCCCGGCAGCAACATCATCAACACGCGCGATCCCAGCACGGGCGAGGGGGCGCTGCACACCGTCATCAAGCGGGGCGACGAGACCTATCTGCGCTTCCTGCTGCAAAAGGGCGCGGACCCGAATTTGCGCGACGGGCGCGGCAACACGCCGCTGCTGCTGGTCGTCACCACCGGGCAGACCGACATGATCGGCATCCTGGCGGCGGCCAAGGCCAACGCCAACATCGCCAATTCGGCGGGCGAGACGCCGCTGATCCGTGCGGTGCAGCGCCGCGACATCACCATGGTGCGCGAGTTGCTGGCGGCGGGCGCCGATCCGGACCAGGGCGATCTGCTCGCCGGCATGTCGGCGCGCGATTACGCCACGCAGGACCCGCGCAACGCCGCCATCGCCAAGGTGCTGGCCGATACGCCCAAGAAGACGCGCAAGGCGGTGTCCGGGCCGAAGCTGTAGGGTTTCCAGAACCTTCAATGCACCTGACAGGCGATCATCCTTACCCGTTCGTCTCGAGTAGTCGTCGAGCGTGTCGAGACGACGTATCGAGAGGCCTTCACCTCGGGCAAGCACCTCTCGATACGGGCTCTCGACAAGCTCGATCCCTACTCGAGGCGAACGGATGTGAGTTGATACCCTAAATCAACGCCAATTCGGCGAGCTTGCCGAGGAGTGCGGGCGGCAGCACGTCCGCGCCGCTGGCGTCGCCGCCGAGATCGCCGGGGGCGTCGGTGGCTTCCAGATAGCGCCAGCCCTGGTGTGCGCGCTTGGGGCGCGCCTGGACCAGCACCAGCGCGGGATCGATATGGATCGCGCAGCGACCGCCTTCCGCCTCGCCGAAGGACAGGATCGGCGAGCGGGCGATCAGCTGGTGTTTCAGGATCCAGAACAGCGATCCCTGTCCCGCCACCTCCTCATGCCGCTTGGGCAGATAGCGGGTGGTGAGAAAGACGGGGCCGTCGGCGGCGCGCAGGGCCAGTCGTTCGGCAAGGTGATCGATACTGGTCGCGCCAAACGCGACTTTGGTCAGATGCAGTGCCACGCCGCTGGATTTGGGGGCGAAACCCGCCCGCGACAAGTCAGCCGCCCAGACCCCACAGCGCCGCCAGCCCCAGAAAGGTGAAGAAGCCCATCGAGTCGGTGCAGGTGGTGACAAAGACCGACGACGCCACCGCCGGGTCGACATTGAACCGGTCCAGCGTCACCGGCACCAGCACGCCGACCAGGCCGGCGACGATGTTGTTGATGAACAGGGCCAGCGCGAAGACGATCGCAAGGCCGGGATTGCCGAACCACAGATAAGCGCCCGCGCCGACCAGCAGGCCGAGCCCGGTACCGTTGCTGGCGGCGATGCGCAGTTCGCGCACGATCATCCTGAGCGTGTTCGATCCGGTCAGCTGGTTGGTGGCGAGCGCGCGGACGACCACGGCCAGCGTCTGCGTGCCGGCATTGCCGCCCATGCCGCTGACGATCCCCATCAACTGCGCCAGCACCGCAAAGCGCGCGATCCGGTCGTCGAACAGCCCGACCACGGTGGCGGCCAGCATCGCGGTGGGGAGGTTGATCAGCAGCCAGGTCAGCCGGGTGCGCACGGTGAAGCGGATCGGCTCGTTAATGTCGCCTTCGCCGGCACCGGACAGCAGCAGCGTGTCCTCGCCCGCCTCTTCCTGGATGATGTGGACGATGTCGTCCACCGTCACCATGCCGACCAGCCGGCCGCTGGCATCGACCACCGCGGCCGAGATCAGCGCATATTTCTGGAAGCGCAGCGCCACCTCTTCCTGGTCCATGTCGACCGGGATCAGCGTCTGTTCGCGCTTCATGACATCGGCCAGCGCGATGTCGCGGGGGGTGCGCAGGATCCAGGACAGCTGGCAGGTGCCGACCGGCTTGTGCCGTTCGTCCACCACGAAAATTTCCCAGAAATCGGTGGTCAGCTCGTCATGGCCGCGCAGAAAGTCGATCGCGTCGCCCACCGTCCAGTGCTCGGGCACCGCGATCAACTCGCGCTGCATCAGGCGGCCGGCGGATTCCTCGGGGTAGGACAGTGCCTCCTCGATCGCGGCACGGTCGTCCGGGTCGAGCGCGCGCAGCACCGCGCGCTGCTCGTCGGCATCCATGTCCTCGATGATCGCGACCGCGTCGTCGGTATCGAGTTCGGAGGCGATGTCCGCGACCTGATGCGGCTCCAGCGCCTGGATCAGTTGTTCGCGAACATAATCGTTCATCTCGGCGAACACGTCGCCGTTCAAGAGGTCGGCGACCGCGCGGGCCAGCGTGCCGCGATCCTCCTCGGGCGTCAGCTCGAACAGGTCGGCGATGTCGGCGGGGTGCAGCGGCTCGACCAGCGCGCGGGCGCCCTCGTCATTGCCGTCCTCCACCGCGTCCAGCACGGCGCGGACGAATTCGGGCTTCAACCGATCGTCCTCGTCCAGCTGGGTTTCGCCCTCCACCTCGGGAAGCTCGGTGTCGCTCATCGCTGCCTCCCTGATGTTTCGCGTGCCGTTCGCGCTCTATCGCGGTGCAACGCGATTTGCCAGCGGGCGAACGAATCCCTACCTGCGCGGGCACTAGAGGAAGGAAGACTGATGGCCGATACCTTTGAGACGCTGACCCTGACGCTGGACGACGGCGACGTCGTCATCACGCTGCGCCCCGACCTGGCGCCCGAGCATGTCCGCCGCATCGGCGAGCTGGCGAACGAGGGTTTCTATGACGGTGTCGTGTTTCACCGCGTGATCCCCGGCTTCATGGCGCAGGGCGGTGATCCGACCGGCACGGGCATGCACGGGTCCGACAAGCCCAATTTGAAGCAGGAATTCAATGCCGAGCCGCATGTGCGTGGCACCTGTTCGATGGCGCGGACCAGCGACCCGAACTCGGCCAACTCGCAATTCTTCATCTGTTTCGACGATGCGCGCTTCCTCGACCGCCAGTATACGGTGTGGGGCCAGGTTTCGAGCGGCATGGAGCTGATCGACGCGCTGCCCAAGGGCGAGCCCCCGCGTGAGCCGGGCAAGATCGTGAAGGCCCGCGCGGCCTGATCATCGAAGCCCTCGCTTCGTTGGAGCGAGGGCTTTTTTTCACGCGGAGACGCGGAGGCGCGGGGATTGCGCTGCTGGGCCTGCGCTCGGGCTGTTGCGAGCGTCGCCAAATACTAGTCCTTGCGGATAAGCGGCGACGGGTGTTCGGGCGCGCAACCCTTCTGCGTTCTCCGCGCCTCGGCGCGAAAAGATGTTCACGCGAAGGTGCGAAGGTGCGAAGGCGCGAAGAGAAGGGGTAAGGGTCCGCTGCCGCGGACGAGCCATCTTGGCGTCTTCGCGGCTTCGCGTGAACCTTACGCCGCTTGCGGGTAAAGCGTGCGGATCAGCCAGTCGTGGAACAGCTTCACCGGCTTTTGCTGGAGCGCGCGCGGGCGGCAGACGAACCAGTGGCTGTAGGGGCTTTCCACCTCGATATCGAACAGCCGCACGAGTCGCGGGTCGTGCGCATTCTCGAAATGGCTGGCGTGCATGAAGGCGATGCCGAGGCCTTGCGCGACCGCCTCCAGCATCAGCCCGCCCGAATCGAAAAAGTCGATCGCCTTGGGCTTCACGTTCGGCAGGCCGACCGCGCTGGTCCAGGCGGTGAAGGCATCGGGCATTTCGCGGTGGAGCAGCGCGGTCATGCCGTTCATCTGTTCCGGGCGGACGATCGGGTTCGGCCCGTCGAGCAACGTCTTGGCGCCGATCACATAGACACGGTTGGTATCCAGCCGCTTGGCATAAAGCGCCGGATCGATCTCGCGCCCCAGCGCGATCACCGCATCAAGCCCCTCGCCCAGTCGCGCGATGCCATGGCCCGCGGTGTCGATGTCCAGATGCAGTTCGGGATGCGCGGTGCGCAGTTCGCCGAGCCGCGGAAACAGTTTTTGCGAGGCGTAGAGCGGCAGCACGCCGAGACGCAGGCGCAGCACTTCCTGCCCGCTCGACATCGCCTCCACCGCATCCGACAATTGGTCGAGCAGCGGCGCGATCTGCGTCATCAGCGTTTCGCCGTCGTCATTGGGCACCATCGCCTGATGCCGCCGCGCGAACAGCGGCTTGCCGACGAATCGCTCCAGCGTCTGTACCCGGCGGCTGAGCGCGGGCGCGGACAAGGCCAGTTCCTCTGCGGCGGCCTTGATCGAACCGAGCCGCGCCACCTGCACGAATGCCTCGATAGCCCCCAAGGGCGGCAGCCTGCGCATCGACATCCTCCTCCTGGGATCCTTGGATCAAACGGTTGCACATCTTGCAAGCGTCAACACGCTTTTCGCACTTGCAACATAATCCGCCGCGACGCAAAAAGCACGGGCCTTTCAGGCATCCTCTCCTAAAAACTTTCATGGGCTGGTCTGCGGATCGGCCCTTTTTTTTGGCACTGCACGCCGCCTCGCCCTTTCGCGATCCGGAACCCGCCCCCACGTGGCGCGCTCTTGGCGATACGAAAAGCACGAGGAACAGCATGGCCGAAAGCGACGCGCCGACGCGCAAGATACAGGTGGCGAACAGCCGCCCCGAAGACTCGGGACGCGGCCTCGCGCACCTGCCGCGCTCGCTGATGGCGGCGTTGCAGATCGCGGAGGGTGACGTGATCGAGATCGTCGGCAAGCAGGCGACGCCTGCACGTGCGGTCGGCCCCTATCCCGAGGATGAAGGGCTCGATATCCTCCGGATCGACGGGTTGCAGCGCGCCAATGCCGGCGTCGGCTCGGGCGATTTCGTGGAAGTGCGGCGGGTGGAATCGAAGCCGGCGTCACGCGTCGTCTTTGCGCCGGCGCAGCAGAACCTGCGCCTGCAAGGCTCCACCAACGCGCTGAAGCGCACCTTTTTCGGTCGACCGCTGTGCCAGGGCGACGTGGTCGCGACCGCGGGGCAGCAGCGGGTGACGAACATGCCGCCGGGCGTGCAGCGCTACATGAACGCGCCCGCCTATGCCTTGCAGGAGATCCGGCTCGCCGTTGTGCAGGCCAGCCCCAAGGGCGTGGTGCATATCGACGAAAATACCGAAATCGAGCTGCGCCCCGAATATGAGGAGCCGGCGCAGCGGCGTGCCGACGTCACCTATGACGATATCGGCGGCATGGCGACGACGATCGACCAGTTGCGCGAGATGGTCGAATTGCCGCTGCGCTATCCCGAGCTGTTCCAGCGGCTGGGTGTCGATCCCCCCAAGGGGCTGCTGCTCTATGGCCCGCCGGGAACGGGCAAGACGCGGCTGGCACGCGCGGTCGCCAACGAATCGGATGCGCAGTTCTTTTTGATCAACGGGCCGGAGATCATGGGCTCCGCTTACGGGGAGTCCGAGTCGCGGCTGCGCGAGGTGTTCGAGGAGGCGACCAAGGCCGCGCCCTCGATCGTGTTCATCGATGAGATCGATTCGATCGCCCCCAAGCGCGACCGGGTGCAGGGCGAGGCGGAGAAGCGCCTCGTCGCGCAGTTGCTGACGCTGATGGACGGACTGGAATCGCGTGCGAACCTCGTGGTGATCGCGGCGACGAACCGGCCGGAAGCGATCGACGAGGCGCTGCGACGGCCGGGGCGGTTTGATCGGGAGATCGTGGTCGGGGTGCCGGACGAGCGGGGCAGGCGGGAGATCCTGGGCATTCACACGCGCGGGATGCCGCTGGGGGACAGGGTCGATCTGGACGAACTGGCGCGGACCACGTTCGGGTTCGTGGGGGCCGACCTGGCGGCGCTGACGCGCGAGGCGGCGATCGAGGCGGTGCGGCGGATCATGCCGAAGCTCAATCTGGAGGAGCGTACGATCCCGCCCGAGGTGCTGGACACCCTGTCCGTCACGCGCGAGGATTTTCTCGAAGCCTTGAAGCGGGTTCAGCCGTCGGCGATGCGCGAGGTGATGGTGCAGGCGCCGAGCGTGCGCTGGGATGATGTCGGCGGGCTGGATGCCGCGCAGATGCGGCTGAAGGAAGGCGTCGAGCTGCCGCTGAAGGACCCGGATGCGTTCCGGCGGCTGGGCATTCGCCCCGCCAAGGGCTTCCTGCTGTATGGGCCGCCGGGCACCGGCAAGACGCTGCTCGCAAAGGCGGTGGCGCGCGAGGCGGAGGCGAACTTCATCGCCACCAAATCGAGCGACCTGCTGTCGAAATGGTATGGCGAGAGCGAGCAGCAGATCAGCCGGTTGTTCGCCCGCGCGCGACAGGTCGCGCCCACGGTGATCTTTATCGACGAACTCGATTCGCTGGTGCCCGCACGCGGTGGCGGGCTGGGCGAGCCGCAGGTGACCGAGCGCGTGGTGAACACCATCCTGGCGGAAATGGACGGGCTGGAGGAGTTGCAGTCGGTGGTCGTGATCGGCGCCACCAACCGGCCCAATCTGGTCGATCCCGCGCTGCTGCGCCCCGGCCGTTTCGACGAGCTGATCTATGTCGGCGTGCCCAATGAAGAAGGGCGCCGCCGCATCCTGGGCATCCAGACGCAGAAGATGCCGCTGGCCGGCGACGTCGACCTGGACATCGTCGCGCGGCGGACCGAGCGGTTTACCGGCGCCGATCTGGAGGATGTGGTCCGCCGCGCCGGCCTGGTCGCGCTCAGGCGCTCGATCCGGTCGCAGGAAGTGACCATGGCCGATTTCGAGGAAGCGCTGGACGAGGCACGCGCCAGCGTCACGCCGGAAATGGAGCAGGATTACGAGCAGATCGCCGCCAAGCTGAAGCAGGATGCGGCCGCGATCCAGCCGATCGGCTTTGCCTTTCCGAACCGGTCGAAGGAGTGACGCCTTTCCCCTCTCCCCGGCGGGGAGAGGGGTTATGGCCGTTCCCATTCGTAGGACCGCGTCACCGCGGCCACCGCAATGTCGTAGCGGTCGTACCAGCGTGCGCGACCCTCGGCGCGGATCGCCGCATGCGCGGGGTGTTCGCGCCATGCGATGGCGGCGGCCTCGTCCGCCCACCAGCTGACCGTGATCCCGAGCCCGTCCTTGTCGCGCGCCGCATCCACACCGCGGTATCCGGGCTGCGCGGCGGCCAGTCGATCCATCGCTTCGGCGGCTGCGGCATAGCCGGCCGCATCGGCGTCGGTGCGCTGCGACACGAAGATGACGGCGATCTGCCCGGTTCTGTCCATATGTTCGCCCTGCCCCGTCCGGGCACCGTTTAGGCGTGGGCGAATGGGGGCGCCAGGGTCGTCCGCCGCACCGATGCAACCCAAAAGCTTGAAACACGTTTGCCACCTGTGCGACGGAGGGGGAGACCTCGCCGCCCGTGTGGGGACCACGAACGACAGGATCTCGATGCCCAGCTCGACCACCGCCGCGCGCCGTGCGCGTTCCCGACCCGCCGGCGTGCCGTCCCCCGGCCAGATGTTCTTCCAGGAATTTCTGAAACATCCGGTGATGGTCGGCTCGATCATCCCTTCCTCCAACAAGCTGATCCGCAAGATGCTGGCGCCCGTCGACTGGGCGAATACCAAGCTTTTCGTGGAATATGGCCCGGGCGTCGGCACCTTCTGCCGACCGATTCTGGAGCGGATGGCGCCCGATGCGACGCTGATCGCGATCGACACGAACGAAGATTTCTGCGGCTATTTGCGCCACACGATCACCGATTCCCGCTTTGTCGCGGTCAACGGGTCGGCGGCGGACGTTGCCCAGATCATCAAGGATCACGGCCACGAGCACGCTGATTATGTGCTGTCGGGCCTGCCCTTCTCCACGCTGCCGGCCGGCGTCGGTCCCGCGATCGCCGCCGCCACGCATGAGGTGCTGCGCCCGGACGGTGCCTTCCTGGTCTATCAGTTCAGCCCGAAGGTGAAGGACTTCCTGCTGCCCCACTGGCAGCGGATCGACCATGATATGGAATGGTGGAACGTGCCCCCCGCCCAGCTTTACTGGGCTTGGAAGGACTGAAGGCGTTTTCAAACGCGTTTCATCGCGTTTCCAGACAGCTTCTGAGTTTCCCGGACGCCGGCCCTTATAAAGGCCGGCGTTTCCATGTCGGCCTCAGCGTAGCGCCCGGTTGGCCAGTGCGCCGCAATCGGCGTCGCTGGCGGTCGGCCCGCCATGACCGGTGATCGCGCGACCGATCGAGCGGAAGATGTTGCCGATCGATTTCACCTCGCGCGGGATGACCAGATCGGGCTGGCGAATCGTGCCGTTCATCAGGGCGGCGCCGTCGAGCCGCAGGATCGCATCGCCCTTGGGCGCGCCGGTCAGGCGCAGCGCGATGCGTTCTTCGGGGAAGCGCACCGTGCCCGTACCCTCCAGCTTGCTGCGCGTGGTATCCAGCACCAGCGGATCGACGCGGCCGGTGCCGTCCCGCATGTTCAGTCGCAGCACGAGGCAGCGCAGGCCGGCCGTCGAATCGTCGCCTGCCACCAGCATGCGTCCGGCATCGAAGCCGAGTGCCGCGGCATAGCGGTCCGGCAGGGTGCCGTTTCGCACGACCAGCCCGATGAACCCGCGCGACCGGCCGATGGCGTCGCGGATCGTCTCTCCCGCGCCGGTCAGTTGCGCGCGGGCGGAAACCCGGCCGGTGAAGTCGCCGCCACCGCCGGCAAGCGACACCACGCTGGCATCCGACAGCCGCAGGTCGAGCGTCAGCGTCGGCCGGGTCGCGCCACCCCGTTGATCGACCTGGGCCGAGCCGCGGACCACCCCTTCCGTCAGGTTCAGGCGCAATTCGGGGATGCGGAGCAATTGGTGGTCGAGAACGAGCCTGCCCGCCATGGCGGTGATGGGAGAGGGCCCCTGAGCGCTGACGATGCGACCGACCTTGAAACGGATCGTGCCGTCGGTCGAATCGATCTTGCTGATGTCGATACGGGTGTTCGGTACGAGGCGCGGGCCGATGCGGCGTTCGAGTGCAGCGGCCTCCGCGCGACCCTCGGCCGAGGAAAGATCGTCGAAGTCGAACTGGCGGGAAGTGATCTCCCCGTCGAGTTTGGTGCGGTCAGTGCTTTTGTCGACGGTGATCCGGCCGGTGAGATCGGAGCGGCCGATCGTTCCTGTCAGGTCGGTGATCGTCCAGACCGGACGTTGATGGCGGACATGCGCGGACAGTTGCACCGGGCGGGTGCGGAACAGCCCGGCCTCCACCACCGCATCGATCAGTTTCAGGTCGCTGGCGCGCGCGGTCAGGTCCAGCGTCATCGCGTTGGTGTCGAGCGCGCGGTCCATGCGGCCGACGGCGCGCATCGCCAGTGCCGGGCCGTCGATGATCGCGGTGAACGGCCAGGGGCCGGGGCGGACCGGTGCCCCCTTGACGCGGATCGCGACATCGGCACCGCGAATCGATCCGTGGCCTTCGGCACGCAATCCCGTATCGGGATCGGCGGCGAAGCGGACGGTGGCGGTCCGGTCCTGCTTGGCATCGCGATAGCTGATGATGCTGTCGGTGAGGGTAAGATCCTGAAGATCGGTGGCGCCGCCGCCGCTTTCGCGCCTGCCGGGCCGCGACCAGTTGGTCCGGCCATTCCGGTCGCGAACCAGCGCGAGACGAAGCCCGCGGGCCTCCACCGCCTCGATCCGGAAATCCCCGGTCAGCAGCGCCCAGGCGGAAAAACGCACTTTTGCGGTATCGACCCGCGCGAAATCGCCGCTGCCGGCCCAGGCCGCCTGCGGAATGCGCAGGTGCCGGATGGCGATGACGGGGTGGAAGCCGATCGTGTCGACCCGCTCGACCGCGCCGATCGTGACGGGGCGACCAAAGCGCTCGGTCGCCTCACGCGTGACGATGCCGCGCAACACGCCCCAGGGGAACAGCGCCAGGACCAGCAGGCCGAGCAGCAAGGTCGCTGCAACCGTACCCAGGACGATCCGTGCCGTCCGCCCCTTCATGATCGTGCGCATCCCTTTGCCCGACGCGCCAGCCGCACGTTCGTTCCGGTTGCGTCAGGACCGCATCAAAAATCGATTGCGATACCCTTCAATTCCCAATCGCCATAACGGGTCGGGTCCTTGCCAAGCGGATCATGCTCCGGGCGCTTCTCCGCCTCGGGTTCGGGGACCGGCGGGTTGGGAGAGAGATAGGCCGGTGGTTTCACATGGTCTGGGCGCTGGCCCATGGGCGTGCCTTTCGGTAGCGGGGTGTGCCCCCCACATCGGGGTGCCAAGGAGCTTTGCCAAGTGAATCGACCCCCGCGCCGGCCCAATCATCCCGTTCGTCAAGCCGAGCCGCTGGGCACGGCAAGCCGGCGCGCGGCCCTGCGCCTGCTGGACGCGGTGCTGCGCCGGGGGGAACCGCTGGAGGCGGCGCTGGCATCGGCGACGCGCGACCTGCATGGCGGGCCCGATCGCGGGCTGGCCCATGCGATCGCGGCGGAAACGCTGCGCCGCCTGCCCGATCTGGACGCGCTGATCGATTCGGCGACCAGGAACCAGTTGCCCGACGATGCAAAGGCGCGGTCGGCACTGCGCATCGCGCTGGTCCAGGTGCTGTCGCTGGGTACGCCGCCGCATGCCGCCATCTCCACCGTGCTGCCGCTGGTCGATGGCGGCCCGCGCAAGCTGGTCCACGGCGTGTTCGGCACGCTGATGCGGCAGGGGGTGTCCCTGCCGGAAGTCCCGGAGCTGCCGAGCGTGACGGCGGAACGCTGGGCGGCACAGTGGGGCGACGCGATGGTGGATGCGGCCGAGCAGGCGATCGCCGCCCCGCCGCCGCTGGACCTGACGCTGGTCGATCCCGCCGCGACCGCGGACTGGGCGGAGCGGCTGAGCGGCACCAGCCTGATGCCGGGCCATGTCCGCCTGCACGATGCGGCGTCGGTGCCCGAGCTGCCGGGGTTCGAGGAAGGCGCGTGGTGGGTGCAGGACGCGGCTGCGTCGATGCCGGCACGGTTGCTGGGGCCGGGCGCCGGCACCGTGCTGGACCTGTGCGCCGCCCCCGGCGGCAAGACGCTGCAACTGGCGGCGGCGGGGTGGCAGGTGACCGCGCTCGATGCATCTCCCACCCGGCTGGAGCGGCTGCGCGCCAATCTGGAGCGGACCGGGCTGGCCGCGGAGGTGGTGTGCGCCGACGTGCTGCAATGGGCGCCGCCCGCGCCCGTCGATGCGATCCTGATCGATGCGCCGTGCAGCGCGACGGGCATCTTCCGCCGGCATCCGGACGTGCTGTACCGCGTCCGCCCCTCGGTGATCGCCGAGATGGCGGCACTGCAGGCCAAAATCCTGTCGCGCGCCGCCGGATGGCTGCGGCCGGGCGGGCGCATGGTCTATGCCACCTGTTCACTGGAGCCGGAGGAGGGCGAGGCGCAGCTGGAGGCGTTTCTGGCCGCGCATCCGGATTATACGCTGTGCAGCGTCCAGGCGCCGCTGCCCGTCGGCAAATCAACACCTTATATCCGTACCCTGCCGAGCGACATGGCCGAACAGGGGCGGTGCGACGGCTTCTTTATCGCGCTGCTGGAACGCAACGGCTGACTTAACCTTTCATTAGCCCTAGAGACCATTGCCCATGCAGCCCGTCCGTATCGCCCCGTCCATCCTGTCCGCCGACTTCGCCAAGCTGGGGGAGGAGGTGCGCGCCATCGACGCCGCCGGCGCGGACTGGATCCATATCGACGTGATGGACGGGCATTTCGTGCCCAACATCACCATCGGCCCGGCGGTGGTGAAGGCGCTGCGCCCCCACACGGCCAAGCCGTTCGACGTGCATCTGATGATCTCGCCGATCGACCAGTATCTGGATGCCTTTGCGGAAGCCGGCGCGGACACGATCACCGTGCACCCGGAGGCGGGGCCGCATATCCACCGCACCATCCAGCACATCAAGGGGCTGGGCAAGCGCGCGGGCGTGGTGCTGAATCCCGCGACGCCGGCCAAGATGCTGGATTACCTGATCGACATGGTCGACCTGGTGCTGGTGATGAGCGTCAATCCCGGTTTCGGCGGAC
Organism: Sphingomonas sp. GM_Shp_2; assembly: GCF_026540875.1. Classification (NCBI taxonomy): domain Bacteria; kingdom Pseudomonadati; phylum Pseudomonadota; class Alphaproteobacteria; order Sphingomonadales; family Sphingomonadaceae; genus Sphingomonas; species Sphingomonas sp. GM_Shp_2. The sequence goes on along the minus strand of NZ_JALNUQ010000007.1, from coordinate 67,541 downwards.
AAAGCTTCATCGACAGCCAGTTGAAGAAGATCGCCGCGATCCGGAAGATGATCGAGATGAGCGGCCGGGCGATCGACCTGGAGGTGGATGGCGGCGTCGATGCCACCCATGCCCGGCGATGCATCGAGGCGGGCGCCGACGCGCTGGTCGCGGGCACCGCAGCGTTCCGGGGCGGGCCCGACATGTACGCCGCCAATATCGCGGCCCTGCGCGGATGAACCAGCCGCTGGACGCGCCGGACGGTATCGAGGAGGGCAAGCGCCTTGTCCGCGTCGGGGGCACGAGCGGGCTGTCGCTGGCGGAGCGGCTTGCCGAGCGCTTCCACCGGCTGACCTGGCGGACGCCGATCCACGGCATGCGCCTGAACGGCCGGCATCCGCTGAAGCTGATCGCGGTGCCCGACGATCCCGTGCTGGGCGACGCGACGCGAGGCTATGCGCTGCTCGACGGCTTTGTCCGCTATCGCGGGGCCGAGCGCGAGATCGACAAGCTGTGGTTCACGCAAGGAGGGCTGACCGGGCCCATCGCCGAATATCTGCACGGCTTCGCCTGGCTGCGCGACCTGTCCACGGTGGCGACGCGGCAACAGGGCGCGCCGGTGGCGGAGTTCCTGATGGGCCGCTGGCTGGATGCGCATGCCGAGACGGTGGATGCGCTGGCGTGGCGGCCCGATCTGTGGGGCAGGCGCATCCTGTTCTGGACCAGCCATGCGCCGCTGATCCTGTCGTCGACCGACCTGGTGTACCGCTCCAAGGTGCTGAACGCGATGGCGCGCGGGGCGCGGCATCTGGACCGCGGGGCGGACAAGGCCCCGGCGGGCGCGCCGCGCATCGCGGCATGGTGCGGCGTGGTGGCGGCGGGATTGCTGATCCCCGGCGGCGAGCCGCGCCTGGCCTTTGGCGAGGCAGGGCTGACGCGCGCGCTGGGCACCGGATTGTTCGACGATGGCGGATCGGTGTCGCGCAGTCCGGGCCAGTTGCTCGATTCGATCATGCTGCTCGCCATGCTGCGCGAATCCTATGCCGCGGTCGGCAAGACGCTGCCCGAGGATATCGCGGCGACGTTGCAACGGATGGTGTCCGCGCTGCTGGGCGTGATGCATCCCGACCGGGCGCTGTCGAGCTGGCAGGGTGCCGGCCCCGAACAGCCCGAACAGATCGCCGCGATCATCGAGGCGTCGGGCGTGCGCACCCGGCCGCTGCGCCAGCCGCGCAACTGGGGGTATCAGCGTCTCGCCGGCGGCGGTGCGGTGCTGGTCGTCGATGCCGCCCCGCCGCCGATCGCGCAGGTGGTGGATGGCGGCTGCGCCTCGACCCTGGCGTTCGAGTTTTCGGACGGGCCGGAGCGGATCGTGGTCAATTGCGGCGGTGCTCGTGCCGCGATCGAGCAATTGCCGATGCGGTTGGCCGATGGCCTGCGCACCACCGCGGCGCACTCGACCCTGGTCGTGGGCGATTCGAACTCCACCGCGATCCACGCCGACGGCACGCTGGGCCGCGGCGTCGGACAGGTGGAACTCAGCCGCCAGGAATCGGAGGCGGCCAGCCGGATCGAGGCGAGCCATGACGGCTATGTCCGCCGCTGGGGCTTCGTCCACCGCCGGCAATTGCTGTTGACCGGTGACGGGCGCGAACTGCGCGGCGAGGACGCGTTGCTGCCGCAAGGGCGCAAGCGCCGCACCGGCACGACGCCCTTCGCGCTGCGCTTCCACCTGGGCGAGGAGGTGGAGGCGGTGCTGAGCCCGGAAGGATCGGCGGCGGTGCTGCGCATGACCAGCGGCGCCTTGTGGCAGTTCCGCTGCCGCGGCGGTGCGCTGGTGATCGAGGATTCGTTGTGGATCGATCCCGATGGTCGCCCGGTCGAGACGCAGCAACTGGTCGTCACCGGTGAGGCGCCGGCGGGTGGCGGGCATGTAAGCTGGGCCTTGAAGCGCGCGCTGTGACCGTTACAGGGCTTCGGCGGTGTTCCCCTCCACTCCCGGAGCCCCGATGACCCATATTCCCGTAAAGCGCGCCCTTCTGTCCGTATCCGACAAGACGGGGGTGATCGACCTTGCCCGCGCGCTTGCCGAACGGGGCGTCGACCTCGTCTCGACCGGCGGCACCGCCAAGGCGATCCGCGACGCCGGCCTGCCCGTGCGCGACATTTCCGACGTCACCGGTTTCCCCGAGATGATGGACGGGCGGGTCAAGACGCTGCACCCGATGGTGCATGGCGGCCTGCTCGCGGTGCGCGACGATGCAAGCCACGCGCGCGCGATGGAAGAGCATGGCATCGGCGCGATCGACCTCGTCGTCGTCAACCTCTACCCCTTCCAGCAGACGGTGGCCAAGGGCGCCGGGCGCGACGAGATCATCGAGAATATCGATATCGGCGGCCCGTCGATGGTGCGTTCGGCCGCAAAGAACCACGCTTATGTCGCGATCCTGACCGATCCTTCGGATTATGACGCGTTCCTGGCGGAGCTGGCCGCGAACGATGGCGCCAGCGGCATCGACATGCGCCGCCGCCTCGCCGCCAAGGCCTATGCGGCGACCGCGGCCTATGATGCGGCGATCGCGCAGTGGTTCGCCTTTGCCGACCAGGGCGAGGCATTTCCGGCGACGCTGCCCATGGCCTATACGCGCCATCACGAGCCGCTGCGCTATGGCGAGAATCCGCATCAGGTGGCAGCGCTCTACCTGCCGCAAAAGGGCGCGCGAGGCATCGCCCAGGCCGAGCAGTTGCAGGGCAAGGCGCTCAGCTACAACAACCTGAACGATGCCGATGCCGCGCTGGAGCTGGTGTCCGAGTTCATCGACGGGCCGCCCACCGTCGTCATCGTCAAGCATGCCAATCCGTGCGGCGTGGCGAGCGGCGATACGCTGCTGGATGCATACAAGGCGGCGTTCGCGTGCGACACCGTGTCGGCGTTCGGCGGCATCATCGCCTGCAACCGCCCGCTGGATGCGGAAACCGCCGAGGCGATCTCGGGGATCTTCACCGAGGTGGTGGTGGCGCCCGATGCCAGCCCGGAGGCGCGGGCGATCTTTGCCAGGAAGAAGAACCTGCGCCTGCTGCTGTCGGGTGAGTTGCCGAACCCGGCACGCCCCGGCCTGATGGTGAAGTCGATCGCGGGCGGGCTGCTGGTGCAGAGCCGCGACAATGGCCGGCTGACCGACGACATGCTGAAGGTCGTCACCAGGCGCGCGCCTACGGAGCAGGAGCTGGCCGATTGCCGCTTCGCCTGGACGGTGGCCAAGCATGTGAAGTCGAACGCGATCGTCTATGCCAAGGGCGGCAGCACGGCCGGCGTCGGCGCCGGGCAGATGAACCGGCTCGAATCGGCGCGCATCGCTGCCTGGAAGGCCAAGGACGCCGCGGACAAGGCCGGCTGGGCCGAGCCGCGCACGATCGGATCGGCGGTCGCGTCGGATGCATTCTTCCCGTTCGCGGACGGATTGCTGGCGGCGGTGGAGGCCGGCGCCACCGCGGTGATCCAGCCGGGCGGGTCGATCCGCGACGACGAGGTGATCGCCGCCGCCGACGAGGCCGGTCTGGCGATGGTCTTCACCGGCATGCGCCACTTCCGGCATTGATGGCACCCGATCTGATCCGGCCTTGTGTGCTGTTCGCGCCATGGCCGGGTCAGCTGCAAAAGTCTTGCGCGGGGATGAGGGGGGACATTGATGCTTGCCATGGCGATAGTGCTGGCACTGGGAATTGAGGCGCCCGTCGCGTTGTGGACGGTGCCGGCACAGGCGGAATGGGTGCCGGGAGACGAGCATCACCTGAACGTCCGGCTTGAACGGCCGGAGACCGCGATTTCGATGCGCGGCGAAGTGCAGTTGCGTGCCGTCCTTGCCGTACAAGGCCCGGCATTCAGGATTTCGCGCTTCCTCAAGCCGACAGGCGGGATCGCCTTCGATGTGATGGATATGCAGGGTCGACGGGTTGCGCCGCTGGAACCGCCGGCAACATCCCCGCCGGCGCCGCCACAGTCGTCCGACGGGCTTACTGTGGTGCGCCCAGGCCAGCCCATGACCTTGCAGGTGGCAGAGTTTCCACGCTGGGTGTTTCCGGGCCCCGGCCGCTACCGGGTGCGGCTTCTCGTCTCGCTGATGAACATCGCGGCCGCACCAACCCGCTATCAGCAGTGGTTCAGCAATATCGTCACGGTCGACGTGATCGACTGAACCGCTTACCGCGTCACCCCGCCTGCATGCGGCAGGGTCGCTTCCTCGGCATCGGGCATCTTTCCGAACAGGGCGCGGTCGGCGGGGCCGAAGGCGAAGCGCCAGAGGACGAAGAGATAGGTCGCCAGGATCGCCGGTTCGCCGACGACCAGTTCCACCCATTCGAGATGCGCCGGCAGGGCGGTGAAGCCCACGCCGACCACCATTGCGGCCCCGAACGCCCACAAGAGCGGCCAGCGCAGCGGCGAAACCGACGCTTTCAGGATGCGGGACAGCAGCGTCGCCTTGACGATCGAGGTGATGCCGAGGCTGAGCATCAGCGCGACGGCCGGGCCCGCGGCCTGCCATGTCGCGGGCCAGCCGAGCGCGCGCATGCCGAGGATCAGCGCGAAGCTGAGCCCCACCTGTACCCCCAGCATGACCACCGAGATCATCAGGTTGCGATGGCGCGCGGTATAGACCAGCGCCGATTCGCATACCGCGCCCGTCGAGGCGAGCACTTCGGCGGTGAGCAGAAAGGCGAGCGCGGCCGTGCCGGCGACGAATTGCGGGCCGACGACGCCCATCACCGCCTCGCCCGGGATCGATCCCATCAGCGCGAGGCCGCCTTGCGCCGCCATGATCCAGAACGCGACCTGGCGCACCTGTCGCGCGATCGCATCGTAATCGCGCACCGCGAGGCTTTGGGTGATGACGGGGCCGAGAATGGGGTCGAAGCTGGTCTTCAGCTTTTGCGGCAGGCTGGCGACCTGTTGCGCCATGTAATAGATGCCGACGATCTTGGGTTCGAACATGACGCCCAGGATGAAGCGGTCGACGTTGCGGCTGCCCCATTCGAGGGCGTCGGCGCCGGCGAGGGGGGCGTTGGCGCGGGCGAGGGCGAAGAGCTGGGTGAGCTCAGGGGACCAGCCGCGGGGGAGGCCGTAGCTGCGGATCAGGGGGACGATGCTGGCGATCAGGGCGGCGATCATCGAGGCGACGTAGGAGAGGACGAGCCCGTCGCGGATGGTGAAGAAGGAGAAGATCCAGGCGGCGATCGAGATCGTCCACGGTTCCACCACCGCACGCGCGGTGACCGCGGCCTTCACGTTCAACCGGTAGGCAAGCGCCGCGAGGCTGACATCGGACCAGGCGGAGGCGACGATGATCGCGGGCAGCCACCGGTCGAGCCCGGTGATCGCCGTGTTCGGGTACATGATCTCCGGAAAGAGCCACAGGAAGCTGCTGGCGGCGACGCTGGCAATCAGCGCGAGCGCCATCGCGTCCCACACCACGTTCACATGCGGCCGGTCGGTCGAGGACAGCGCCTGCGCCAGTCCGCGCTTCAGCCCCAGCGTGGCGACGAGCGCCGCCAGTTCGACCACCACCACCGCGATGGCGAAGCGGCCGACCAGATCGGGGCCGTAGATGCGGCCGGCGATGAACAGGAAGGGGATGCGCGCGGCCAGACGCAGGATGAAGCCGGCGATATTGGTCCGCCCGCCCTTGGCGAGCGTGTCGATGTCCTGGGAGGAGGAGGCCATGCGAGTCAGGCTTTCGCCACCGGATCGCCCTCACCCTTCCCACCCGGCTGCGCCAAGCAGGCCCCTTCCCTCTCCCGCTGGGAGAGGGAAGGCGCGGCGAGGCCGCGGAAGGGTGAGGGCGACCGGGTGGTGGCGTTCAATGTGCCGCTCCCCAGCTTGCTCCCGTGCCGATCTCGACGCCCAGCGGGACCGAGAGCATCACCGCAGGCTCCGCGGCGCGCTCCATGACGTCGCGGATCACCGCGCTGGCGGCGTCGACATCGCCTTCGGGCAATTCGAAGACCAGTTCGTCGTGAACCTGGAGGAGCATGCGGACATGGGACAGGCCGGCCGCCTCCAGCGCGGGTTCCATGCGGACCATGGCGCGCTTGATGATGTCGGCCGAGGTGCCCTGGATCGGCGCGTTGATCGCGGCGCGCTCGGCACCCTGCCGCTCGCCCTGGTTGCGCGACTTGATGCGCGGGAAGTGCGTCTTGCGGCCGAACAGCGTCTGGGTGAAGCCGTGGTCGCGCACCTGGGTCAACGTCTCGGCCATGTAGCGGTTGATGCCGGGGAAACGCTCGAAATAGCGGTCGATCATCGCCTGCGCCTCGTCGGCGGAGACTTCGAGACGGCCGGCAAGGCCCCATCGGCTGATGCCGTAGAGGATCGCAAAGTTGATCGTCTTGGCTCGCGCGCGGGTGTCGCGGTTCACTTCGCCGAACAATTCGGTGGCGGTCAGGCTGTGGATGTCGTCGCCGTTCGCAAACGCATCGCGCAGCGCCGGCACGTCCGCCATGTGGGCGGCGAGGCGGAGTTCGATCTGGCTGTAGTCGGCCGCGAGGATGACGTTGCCCGGTTCCGCCACGAAAGCGTCGCGGATCTGGCGGCCGACCTCGGTACGGATCGGGATGTTCTGGAGGTTGGGCTCGGTCGAGGACAGGCGGCCGGTCTGCGCGCCGGTCAGCGAATAGCTGGTGTGGACGCGACCGGTCTTGGGATTGATCTGTGCCTGCAGCGCATCGGTATAGGTGTTCTTCAGCTTGGTGAGCTGGCGCCAGTCGAGCACCTTGCGCACGATCTCCGCACCCGGACCGCCGTCGCGCGCGAGGCGCTCCAGTTCGGTGACGTCGGTGGAGTAGACCCCGGACTTGCCCTTGCGCCCGCCCTTCAGGCCCAGCTTCTCGAACAGGATGTCGCCAAGCTGCTTGGGGCTGCCGATGGTGAAGGGCTGGCCGGCGAGCGCGTGCACTTCGCCCTCGCGCTCGGCGATGCGGCCGGCGAACTCGTCGGACAGCCTGGCCAGCACCTCGCGGTCGACCTTGATGCCCCGGCGCTCCATGCGTGCGATCACGGGAACGAGCGGGCGGTCGACCATCTCGTACACGCGGGTCGAGCCTTCGGCGGGCAGGCGCGCCTTGAAGCGCTTCCAGAGGCGCAGCGTCACGTCCGCATCCTCGGCGGCGTAGCGGGTGGCGGCGTTCAGATCGACCTCGTGAAAGCCGCGCTGCGTCTTGCCGGTGCCGACCACGTCCTTGAACGCGATGCAGGCATGGCTGAGATGGGTGGCGGCGAGTTCGTCCATGCCATGACCATGCAGGCCGGCGTCGAGATCGAAGCTCATCACGATCGTGTCGTCATGCGGCGCGACCGCAATGCCGCGCTCGCCCAGCACGATCATGTCGAACTTCAGATTGTGGCCGATCTTCAGGACCGAGGGGTCCTCCATCAGGTCCTTGAGCTTCGCCAGGGCGACGTCGCGGTCGATCTGCACCGGCACCTCGGCGAGCAGGTCGTTGCCGCCGTGGCCGAGGGGGATGTAGCAGGCGAGGTTGGGGGCGAGGGCGAGGCTGACGCCGACCAGTTCGGCCTGGGTGGCGTCCGTCGAACTCGTCTCGGTATCGACCGCGATCCAGCCCTGGTGGCGTGCGACGGCGATCCAGCGATCGAGCGCGTCCACATCCTGCACCGTCTCGTACCCGTCATGGTTGCAGGGCGGATCGTCATCCTCGGGCAGATCGACGGACGCCGGGTTCTCGACGGGGGCGTCGGCGACCTGACCGAGCTTGGTCAGGAGCGAGCGGAAGCCGTGATGTTCAAGAAAGGCGCGCAGCGGCGCGTCGGGTATGCCCTTGAGTTCGAGGTCTTCCAGCGGTTCGGGCAGCGCCACGTCGCAGCGCAGCGACACCAGCTCGCGGCTGAGCCGGGCCATGTCGGCATGCTCGATCAGATTGTCGCGCAGCTTGCCCTTCTTCATCCCCTCCGCGGCGGCCAGGACGCCCGCCAGGTCGCCATGTTCGAGGATCAGCTTGGCCGCGGTCTTGGGCCCGACGCCGGGGACGCCGGGGACGTTGTCGACGCTGTCGCCCATCAGCGCCAGCACGTCGCCCAGTTGCGAGGGCGCGATGCCGTGGAACTTCTCCGCGACATGCTCAGGGCCCAGCCGGCGGTTGTTCATCGTGTCGTACAGGTCGAGGCCGGGCTCGATCAGCTGCATCAGGTCCTTGTCGGACGAGACGATCGTCACCTGCCAGCCTTGCGCCAGTGCCGCCTTGGCATAGCAGGCGATGATGTCGTCGGCCTCCAGCCCCTCGGTCTCGATGCAGGGCAGCGAGAAGGCGCGGGTGGCGTCGCGGATCATCGGGAATTGTGGCACCAGGTCTTCGGGCGGGGGCGGCCGGTGCGCCTTATACTGGTCGTACAGGTCGTTGCGGAACGTCTTCGACGACTTGTCGAGGATCACCGCCATGTGGGTCGGACCCTCGGCCGCGTGGAGTTCGTCCGCCAGCTTCCACAACATGGTGGTGTAGCCATAGACCGCGCCGACCGGCTCGCCATGCTTGTTGGTGAGCGGCGGCAGCCGGTGATAGGCGCGAAAGATATAGCCGGAGCCGTCGACGAGATAGAGATGGGGCATGACGGTTCGGGGGTGTAGCGGATGCGGGGGTGCGTAAACAGCCCCCGCCTTGGCGATAGCGGCGGGGGCGGCTTTCCGTCAGTTGGCGACCGAGCCCGGTCCCTGCGCGGAACCGGCATAGGTGGCGACGGCGGCGGCGACGTTCTGGATCAGCACCTGGCGGTTGCGGATCGGCTCGGTCGTGTCGCCGATCATCACCGCGACCGCAAAGCGGCGGCCGTCGGGCGCGGTGAGCAGCCCGACATCGTTGAACCCGGCGTTGCGGCGGCCGAGATCCTGTCCGGTGCCGGTCTTGTGCGCGAGCTGCCAGCTGGCCGGTATGGCGGCGCGCAGGCGGGCATGACCGGTGCGCGAGGCGCCCATCGTCTCCAGCAGGATGCGCGTCGAGGTTTCGGACAGCAATTCGCCGCGGGTCAGCCGGGCGAGCGCGTCGGCGATGGCGATCGGCGCGGCACCGTCGGGCGGATCGGCGACATAGGCGTCGAGCGCGGTGGCGCGCGCCGCCGGGTCGAGCCGGGCGCGCGCCACGGAAAAGGCGTTGCCCAGCGCATAGGCGGGTTGCCAGGTCAGGCCGGCGGTCTTGGCCTGGAGCAGCCGTTCGCCGGGGCCGAAGCGGATGTCGCCCAGCCGCTTCTCCGCGATCATCCGCCGCACCGCCGCCGGCCCGCCGACATAGGTGAGCAGCCGGTCGTTGGCGGTGTTGTCGCTCTGGGTCAGGGCGCGGGTGAGCAGGCCGCCGACGGTGGTCTGGAATCCGTCGCCCTTCACCAGATAGGCGATCGGCTGGTGGAACAGCGTCAGGTCTTCGCGGCGGACGGTGATCGGGTCGTCCAGCCGCGCCTTGCCCTTGTCGCGCAGGTCGAGCAGCGTGATCGCGACCCACAGCTTGGATACCGATTGCTGGGGCAGGCGCTGGCGGCCCCCGGCCTCCACCGTCCAGCCGTCATCGACGGCGCGGATGGCGATGCCCTTCTTGCCCTCGAACCCGGCATACAGGCTCTGAACGGTGCGGATCAGGCCCTGCGGTGCGGCGGGCGCCGTGCGCGGACGGGGCGGCGGCACGGGGATCGACACCGCCACCTCCGGTTCGCGCGCCGGGGCGTTGGCGCTGGCGCCGGGGCTTGGCACCACATTGCATCCGGCAAGCGCCAGCAGACCCGCAACCGTCGCCCATCTGCCGAACCCGGCCATACGCATGTTCACAAAAGCACCCCGCACGATGCCACGATCCTTGACCGGTCGAGCGGTGTCAGGAAACCGCGGATTTCCGCGGGTTGCGATGAAGCGCGGCAGGGGTGCGGCGAACCGCGAAGCCGGGGGTGGCGGTCAGGGGACGAGGATCGTGTCCACCGCGTGCGGCAGGGTTTCGGGATAGTCGAGCGTATAGTGGAGGCCCCGACTCTCCTTGCGATGCAGCGCGGAGCGGACGATCAGGTCGGCGGTCTGGAGCAGGTTGCGCAACTCGATCAGGTCGGGGGTGACGCGGAAATGGCCGTAATGCTCGGCCACCTCGTCGTTCAGCATGCGGATGCGGTTGGCGGCGCGCTGCAACCGCTTGGTGGTGCGCACGATGCCGACATAATTCCACATGAACCGGCGAATCTCCGTCCAGTTCTGCTTGATGACCACTTCCTCGTCCGAATCGGTGACGCGGCTTTCGTCCCAGGGGCGGATCGCCGGCGGCGGCGGCAGGTCCGCCCAGTGCGCGGCGATATGGTTGGCCGCCGCCTCGCCGAAGACGAAACATTCGAGCAGCGAGTTGGAGGCGAGGCGATTGGCACCGTGCAGCCCGGACTGGGTGCATTCGCCCACCGCATAGAGGCCGGGCAGGTCGGTATGCCCGTCCCGGTCCACGACGATGCCGCCGCAGGTATAATGCTGTGCCGGCACGACGGGGATCGGCCCGGTCGTCATGTCGATGCCGAGGCCGCCAAGCTTTTCCTGGATGTTGGGGAAGTGCGCGCGGATGAAATCGGCCGGCATGTGGCTGATGTCGAGATGGACGTAATCCAGGCCGTCACGCTTGATCTCGGCATCGATCGCGCGGGCGACGACGTCGCGGGGGGCCAGTTCGGCGCGGGGGTCGACATCGGGCATGAAGCGGCGGCCGGTGCGCGGGTTGCACAGCCGCCCGCCCTCGCCGCGCACCGCCTCGGTGATCAGGAAGTTCTTGACCTCCAGATTGTAGAGGCAGGTCGGGTGGAACTGCATGAATTCCATGTTCGACACGCGCGCACCTGCACGCCACGCCATGGCGATGCCGTCGCCGGTCGCGCCGCGCGGCGCGGTGGAGAACAGATAGGTGCGGCCCGCGCCGCCCGTCGCCAATATCGTCGCGCGTGCGGTGTGCAGCCCGACGCGGCCGGTACGGCGATCGACCGCATAGACGCCCCACACGTTGCCGGCGCCCGAATAGCGCATTTCGTGCCGGCTGGTGGCGAGGTCGATCGCGACCTGATCGGGGATCAGGGTGATGTTGGGATGCGCCTCCGCCGCCTTTTGCAGCGCGTCCTGCACCGCCCAGCCGGTGGCGTCGGCGACATGGACGATGCGGCGGTGCGAATGGCCGCCCTCGCGGGTCAGGTGCAGCGTGCCGCCTTCCTCGGCAAAGGGGACGCCCAGCTTTTGCAGACGCTCGATCGCGGCGGGCGCGCCCTCCACGACGAATTCGACGATGCTGCGGTCGTTCAGCCCGGCGCCGGCGACCATCGTGTCCTCGACATGGTTGTCGAAGGTGTCGCCCGGCTCCAGCACCGCCGCGATCCCCCCTTGCGCCCAGGCGGTGGAGCCTTCGTTCAGGGCGCCCTTGGCGAGCACGGTGACGTGGAAGCGTTCCGCGAGGTTGAGCGCGGCGGTCAACCCGGCCGCGCCCGACCCCACGATCAGGATGTCGCTCGTCGATGCGGAACCGGTCACGTCGGGCAATCTCCGGCAAGGCCTAAAGCGCGTCGGATGGCAGGCGGGGCGTGCGGGCGCAAGGGACGTGGAACAACAGCGCCCGTCCCTTCGTCCCGCCCCCGGAGCATTTGGAGAATGACATGGATCTGGAGATTGCGGGGCGCATCGCCCTCGTGACGGGCGCGGACAGCGGCATCGGGCTGGAGACGGCGCGGATGCTGCTGGAGGCGGGGTGCCGTGTCGCGATCACCGACAAGACGCACGAGCCGCTGGAACAGGCGCGCAGCATGCTGGCGAGCCACGGCGAGGTAATCGCGGTGACGGCGGACGTGACCGACACGATCGACGTGTCGCGGCTGTTCGCCTCGGTCTACCGCCAGCTTGGCAATCCCGACATCCTGGTGAACGCGGCCGGGGTGACCGGTGCGACCGGCGACTTCCTGTCGGTGGACGAGCGCGGCTGGCTGGAAACGCTGGACATCAACCTGCTGGGTGCGGTGCGCATGTGCCGCGCGGCGATCCCGGGGATGCGCGGCAAGGGCTGGGGCCGGATCGTGATGCTGGCGTCCGAGGACGGCGTGCAGCCCTATGTCGACGAACTGCCCTATTGCGCGTCGAAGGCGGGCATCCTGTCGCTCTCCAAGGGCTTGTCCAAGGCCTATGGCCGGGACAACATCCTGGTGAACGCGGTGTCGCCGGCATTCATCGCCACGCCGATGACCGATGCGATGATGGACGAACGCGCCAGGAAGCGCCGCACCACGCGCGAGGAGGCGATCGAGAGCTTCCTGAAGGAAGAACGCCCCGGCATGGTGCGCGGACGGCGCGGCAAGCCCGAAGAGGTAGCGGCGATGATCGCTTTCCTGTGTTCGGAGCGGGCAGGGTTCATCACCGGCGCGAACATGCGGGTGGATGCGGGGTCGGTGATGACGATTTGAGGTTTCTGCTTCAATCCCTCTCCCCGCCGGAGAGAGGGCGGGGCCCGCCGCTAAAGCGGTGGGAGGGTGAGGGGGCGCCAAGCAGCGCTACACTGCTTGTCTGCCCCTCACCCTTCCCACTGCCTGTCGGCAGCGGGCCCCTTCCAGCATCAGGTCGGTCATGCCCCCGGCATGACCTGAACAGCGCGGGGCGCTGTTCACCTGATGCTCCCCGGTAGGGAGAGGGAGTGATAATCACCCCGCCGATCGGGTCAGGCTGAGGAAGACGTCTTCGAGGTCGGCTTCCTTGGTCGAGACGTCGACGATGCCGTAGCCTTCGCGGGTGACGGCGGCGAGGACCTCGCCGGCGTTGACCCGGTCCTTGGCATAGGTGATCTCCAGCGTGCGCGTGCCCTTCAGCACGATCTTGCCGAAGCAGGCATTGTCGGGGACCCCCGCGACGTCACGGTCGACGGTGACCGCGACGATCTTCTCCTGCGCCTTGCCGACCAGTTCGCGGGTCGGCTCGTTGGCGACGAGGCGACCGTGATTGATGATCGCGATGCGGTCGCACAACTCCTCGGCCTCTTCGAGATAATGGGTGGTCAGCACCACGGTGACGCCGCCGCGGTTCAGTTCGCGGACATAGGCCCAGAGTTGCTGGCGCAGCTCGATGTCGACGCCCGCGGTGGGCTCGTCCAGCACCAGCACCGGGGGCGTGTGGACCATCGCCTTGGCGACCATCAGGCGGCGCTTCATGCCGCCCGACAGGGTGCGCGCATAGGCGTTGGCCTTGTCCTCCAGATGCACCGCGCGCAGCAATTCCATCGAGCGGCGCTTCGCTTTCGGGACGCCGTAGAGCCCGGCCTGGATCTCCAGCGTCTCGATGGGGGTGAAGAAGGGGTCGAACAGGATTTCCTGGTTGACGATGCCGATCGACGCCTTGGCGTTGCGCGGATGCGCGTCGATGTCGAAGCCCCAGATGCTGGCATGACCCTCGGTCTTGTTGACCAGCCCGGCCAGGATGTTGATCAGCGTGGACTTGCCCGCGCCATTGGGGCCGAGCAGGCCGAAGATCTGGCCGCGCGGCACATCGAAGCTGACCCCGTCCAGCGCGCGCTTGCCGCCCGCATAGGTTTTGCACAATCCGTCGATCGAGATGGCCGCTTGCGTCATGGCAATCGCGATAGGCGTCTGTGCGGCCACCAACAACCGGGAATTGAACAGAAGGTCCGTGCCTGCTAATCGCGGGTCCATCATGTTGCCGCCGCCCGAAACCACCCGCGTCTCGCACGCCCGCGTCGCCTGTGACGGCGCCACCGACATTGCCGGCGGAGCCGCGCTCGGCCATCCGCGCGTCTGGCTCCAGATCGACGAGACCGGCTATGTCGACTGCGGCTATTGCGACCGACGCTTCATCCTGATCGGCGGACCCGCCGACGGGGCCGACCAGTCGCAGCTGCGCGATCACGGGGACGGCGCGGGCCGCTGATCGGCGGGGCCATTTACCTGGATCGGCCGTGCCCTATATCAAGGGCATGACGCTTGCCCCCGATCCCCGCTCGTTCCTGTACCGCGACACGCTCGATCCCGACACCGCCCGGCGCCTGACCGCGGCGGCGCTGGCGCGCGCCGACGATGGCGAGCTGTTCCTGCAATATAAGCGGTCGGAAGCGTTCGGCTTCGACGACGGCCGGCTGAAGACCGCCAGCTACGACACGCATTCGGGCTTTGGCCTGCGCGCGGTGTCGGGCGAGATGACCGCCTTTGCCCATGCCAACGAGATGAGCGAGGCGGCGATCCGCCGCGCGGCCGAGACGATGGCGCTGATCGATCCGTCGGGCGCCGCGCCTGCGGCGCCGCCGCAGGGGACCAACCGGCATCTTTATACCGCGGCCGATCCGCTCGACCTCGTCCCCTTCGCCGACAAGGTGAACCTGTGCCAGACGATCGATGCCGCCGCGCGTGCCCGCGATCCCCGCGTGGTGCAGGTGTCGGTCGGCCTGTCGGGAACGTGGAACGTGGTCGAGATCGTCCGCGCCGACGGCTTCCTCGCCACCGATGTGCGGCCGCTGGTCCGGCTCAACGTCTCGGTGGTGGTGGAGCAGAATGGCCGGCGCGAAAGCGGCAATTTCGGCATGGGCGGCCGGTATCTCTACGATCGGCTGATGGCGCCCGAGACATGGAATCGCGCGATCGACGAGGCGCTGGCGCAGGCGCTGGTGAACCTCGACGCGGTGGCCGCGCCGGCGGGCGAGATGACCGTGCTGCTCGGGCCGGGCTGGCCGGGCGTGCTGCTGCACGAGGCGATCGGCCACGGGCTGGAGGGCGATTTCAACCGCAAGGGCACCTCGGCCTTTTCGGGTCGGATCGGCGAGCGGGTCGCGGCGCCGGGCGTGACGGTGGTGGACGACGGATCGATCCAGGATCGCCGGGGCTCGCTGTCGATCGATGACGAGGGGACGCCGACCGCCGAGACGATCCTGATCGAGGACGGCATCCTCAAGGGCTATATGCAGGACCGGCTCAACGCACGGTTGATGGGGGTGGCACCCACCGGCAACGGGCGGCGCGAGAGCTTCGCGCATGCGCCGATGCCGCGGATGACCAACACCTTCATGAAGGCCGGCCGCGACGATCCGGCCGAGCTGCTGTCGCGCGTCAAGTCCGGCATCTTCGCCAAGAGTTTCGGCGGCGGGCAGGTCGATATCGTGTCGGGCAAGTTCGTGTTTTCCTGCACCGAGGCGTACCGGATCGAGAACGGCAGGCTGGGCGCGCCGATCAAGGGCGCGACGCTGATCGGCGACGGCCCGACCGTGCTGACCAAGGTGGCCGGCATCGGCGACGACTTCGCGCTGGACGAGGGCATCGGCATGTGCGGCAAGGGCGGACAGTCGGTGCCCGCGGGCGTGGGCCAGCCGACGCTGCTGGTGAACGGGCTGACGGTGGGCGGGACCGCGGTTTAAGGCGTGCTCAGACGCCGTTGATCAGCATGTCCAAGGCCCTGCCGATGACGTATTCCTGCTCGATCAGTGTTCCGGCCGGCTTGCGAAGCAGGTGAGCCGGGACAGCGGCGGCGAAATGCGTCTGCATCACATGCTCGTGTCCGTGGACGGTAAAGATCGGGTTCAGTCGCCGGTCTTCGCCCCGCACGCCTTCATAAGGAAGCAGCGGCACGACGAAGCGGCTGTTGAGACCGGATAGAAGGTCGGATTGGCAATCGATCCAATATCCGCCGTCGGGTGCCGGATACAGGTCGAACTTCGCCATCAGAAAAGGCGATATTTGGCGAGCGGCAGGCCATTGGCCTCGACCCAGGCATTGTTTGCCTCGATCCAATCCCGATGCTCGGCCTGCCATTGTTCGGCGCGTGCCGCCGCGGTCGCGGTACGGAGCGCATGTTCGCTGACCGTCGCCAGATCGATCCCGCATTCCCGCGCCGCTGCTACGACACCTGTGTCCAGCGAAAGGCTGACCGGTTCGCGTTTCCCCGATGGTACGGGATCGTGCTTCATGCGTTCAGCCTATGCACGCGACCTTCGCGCGTCAACGGAGCAGCCTTTTTCATGAGCCTCGTCGAACTCGGCCGTTATGATCGCAACGAGGCGCACATCCTGGTGGCGCGGTTGGAGAGCGAGGGCATTCCGGCGCTGGCCTTCGATGGTGGGGCCAGCATCGCGGACGGATCGTGGCTGCTGATCCCGGTGCGGGTGATGGTGGACGAGGATGATCTGGATGCGGCGCGCGGGATCGTCGACGCTGCCTGATTTTCGGGCATGGCCGGATCGGTGCCTAAATAAGTTACCGGGATCGGTGGCCCGTTCCCCTCAAACCCCGGCGAGCCCTTACGAAATGTAACTGGCACACCCCTTGCAAAGTTGCCGGACGGGTAACCGAAAAGGGGGTGCGATGAAGCTGGTCATTGCCATCATCAAGCCGTTCAAGCTGGACGAGGTGCGCGAAGCGCTGACCGTTCTGGGCGTGGCGGGGATGACGGTCACCGAGGTCAAGGGATTCGGTCGGCAGAAGGGCCAGACCGAGATCTATCGCGGGGCCGAGTACAGCACCAACATGGTGCCCAAGATCAAGATCGAGGTGGTGTGCGCCACCGATCTGGCCGACCGCGTCGTGGAATCGATCCAGGCGGCGGCAAACACCGGCGCGATCGGCGACGGCAAGATCTTCGTACTCGATGTGGGTCAGGCGGTGCGCATTCGTACCGGCGAAACCGACGATACCGCGTTGTGAGGGGGGACCGTATGAACCGAGCGATTCGTACCGCAGCGGGGCTGGGGCTGGGGGCGGCACTGTTCGCCGCGTTGCCGGCCGTGGCGCAGGAGGCGGCGTTGCAGGCGCCGCCGGCCGCGCCCGCCGGGGTGGTGAACAAGGGCGATACCGCGTGGATGATGACGTCCACTGTCCTGGTGCTGATGATGATCCTGCCGGGGCTGGCGCTGTTCTATGGCGGCCTGACGCGGGCCAAGAACATGCTGTCCACCATGACGCAGATCGGCGCGGTGGCGTGCCTCGCGATGCTGTTGTGGGTGATGTACGGCTATTCGCTGACCTTCGGTCCCGACCTGTCGGGCGGCGCGTCGAACTTCATCGCCGGTTTCGGCAAGGCGTTCCTGTCGGGCGTGACGCCCGCCAGCCAGGCCGCGACCTTTACCGCGGGCGTCGAGATCCCGGAATATGTCTTTGTCGCGTTCCAGATGACCTTTGCCGCGATCACCATCGCGCTGGTGCTGGGTTCGGTGGTCGAGCGGATGAAGTTTTCCGCGGTGATGGTGTTCGCCGCGGTGTGGCTGACCATCGTCTACTTCCCCGTCGCGCACATGGTGTGGGCGGCCTCCGGCCTGTTCTTCAAGGCAGGGGCGCTGGATTTCGCGGGCGGCACGGTGGTGCACATCAATGCCGGCGTCTCCGCGCTCGTCGCCTCGATCATCCTGGGCAAGCGCATGGGTTATCCGACCACGCCGATGCCGCCGCACTCGCTGACGCTGACCGGCGTCGGCACCGGCCTGCTGTGGGTGGGCTGGTTCGGCTTTAATGCCGGCTCCGCGCTGGAGGCCAACGGGTCGGCGGCGCTGGCGATGATCAACACCTTTGTCGCCACCGCATCGGGCGCGCTGTTCTGGATGCTCGCCGAGCGGCTGCACGGCCACAAGGGGTCGGCGCTCGGCTTCTGCTCGGGCATCGTCGCGGGGCTGGTCGCGGTGACGCCGGCGGCGGGCAATTCCGGCCCGTTCGGCGCGATCGTGCTGGGCGCGGTTGCCAGCGTCATCTGCTTCTACATGGTGTCGGTGGTGAAGCCCCGGCTGGGTTACGACGACTCGCTGGACGCATTCGGTGTCCACGGCGTCGGCGGCATGGTCGGCGCGATCGGCACGGGCATCGTCTATGCCCCCGCGCTCGGCGGACCGGGTGCGGCCGACTACGCGATGGGCGCCAAGCTGCTCGTCCAGCTCGGCGCGGTGGCGACCACCATCGTCTGGGCGACGATCGGCACGGTTGTCGCGATGTTCGTCGCCAAGGCGGTCACCGGCCTGCGTGTCTCCAGGGAAGTCGAGCAGGAAGGCCTCGACCTCGGTGAGCACGGCGAGCGCGCTTACAATTAAGAGATCGGGGGCGGACCGGCAGAGCCCGCCCCCCACGATGTTCCTCCTGCGGACGACCTGGCCCGGTGCGGTGACGCACCGGGTCTTTTTTGTCATGTCCATTTGGAAACTCGCGAAAGGGCGAGTTTCGAGGCGGCGCCGGCCCGCTCCCCCACCCGACCACCCATCAAGGATACTCTGTGGGTGGCCGGGTGGGGGAGCGGGCCGGCGCCGCAAAACGTGCCACGGCACGTTTTAAAACAAACGCTCAGCGTCCCTGGATTGCCTTCTTGGCAGTGGAGCGTTCGCCCGCGCCGATGCGGCCGTCGCGATTGGCGTCATAGGCCTGGAAGGTGGCGGCGAGCAGCGCCTGTGCTTCCTTTTCGGTCACCTTGCCGTCCTTGTTGGCGTCTGCCGCGGTGAACCACTTGGTCGCCAGCCGGTCGGCATGCGCCTTGTCGAACTTCTTGTTGGCAGCCCCCATGCGGGCGATGCGCGCGGTAACCTCCGCCTTGCTCCACACGCCGTCCTTGTTTGTGTCGGTCGCCTTGAACTCGCGCGAGAATTTGGCGGCGGCGGTGGCCTGCGTCTCCTGCGCGGCGGCGGGCAGGGCAAGCGTGCCGGCAACAGCGGCGGCGAGAAGGGCGAAACGGGGCATGGGGTGGTCGACTCCTGATGGCTTTTGGGCACGGTCGCTAGGACCTGCGGCTTGTACGCCCAATGAATGGCGCCGCACCCGGTTGCACGCCACCGCGCTTGCGCATAGGGGCGCGACCAAAGCCCTTATCCATCCAAGGACCCCCGCATGAGCGAAGATATCAAGCGCGTCGTTCTCGCCTATTCCGGCGGACTCGACACCAGCGTCATCCTGAAGTGGCTGCAACAGCATTATGGCTGCGAGGTGGTGACCTTCACCGCCGATCTGGGCCAGGGCGAGGAACTCGAGCCGGCGCGCGCCAAGGCCGAGCTGATGGGCATCAAGCCCGAGCATATCTTCATCGACGACCTGCGCGAAGAGTTCGTGCGCGATTACGTCTTCCCGATGATGCGCGCCAATGCGGTCTATGAGGGGACGTACCTGCTCGGCACCTCGATCGCGCGGCCGCTGATCGCCAAGCGCCAGATCGAGATCGCCCGGCAGGTCGGTGCCGACGCGGTCAGCCACGGCGCGACCGGCAAGGGCAACGACCAGGTGCGGTTCGAACTGGGCTATTACGCGCTCAATCCCGACATCAAGGTCATCGCGCCGTGGCGCGAATGGGACCTGACCAGCCGCACCAAGCTGATCGAGTTCGCCGAGGCGCATCAGATCCCGGTGTCCAAGGACAAGCGCGGCGAGGCGCCGTTCTCGACCGACGCCAACCTGCTGCACACCTCGTCCGAGGGCAAGGTGCTGGAGGACCCGTGGGACGAGGTGCCGGATTATGTCTATTCGCGCACGGTGAACCCCGAGGACGCGCCGGACGCGCCCGAGACGATCACCATCGATTTCGAGCGCGGCGACGGCGTCGCGCTGAACGGCGAGGGGATGAGCCCGGCGACCCTGCTCGCGAAGCTGAACGATCTGGGTCGCAAGCACGGCATCGGCCGGCTCGACCTGGTCGAGAACCGCTTCGTCGGCATGAAGAGCCGCGGCATGTACGAGACGCCGGGCGGCACCATCTATGCGATGGCGCACCGGGGCATCGAGCAGATCACGCTGGACCGGGGTGCCGCGCACCTGAAGGACGAACTGGCGCCGCGCTATGCCGAGCTGGTCTATAACGGCTTCTGGTTCTCGCCCGAGCGCGAGATGCTGCAGGCCGCGGTCGACCACAGCCAGACCAAGGTGACGGGCACCGTCCGCCTGAAGCTGTACAAGGGCTCGTGCATCGTCACCGGTCGCAAGTCGCCCTATTCGCTGTACAGCGAAAAGGTGGTGACGTTCGAGGACGACCAGGGCGCCTACGACCAGCGCGATGCGGCCGGCTTCATCAAGCTGAACGCGCTGCGCCTGCGCCTGCTCGGTCGGCGCGACCGCTGATCTAACTCGCGTTTAACCATCCCGGCCTTATGAGTGGTGCGATGACCACGCTGGGCACGGGATGGCGGCGGGACGCGCTGCTGGCGGTATTGCTGGCGGCCGTCCTGACCGCGGCATGGACGCTGCGCGACGCGGCCGCGCTGGCGGCGATGCGGCTGCCCGATACCGACGACCTGATGCGCCTCGTCCAGATCCGCGACTGGCGGGGCGGACAGCGCTTCGCCGATCTGACGCAGCACCGGCTGGGGTTCGACGGCGTGCCGATGCACTGGACGCGCCTTGCCGATCTGGGGCCGGCGGCGATCATCCTGCTCATTTCGCCCCTGGCCGGCGTCGCCACCGCCGAGCGGATCGCGGTGGTGGCATGGCCCGCCCTGTTGTTCGCGGGCGTGCTGTTCGTGATGGCGCGGGCGGCGCGCGACGTGGGCGGGAACAGGATCGCGCCGGTCGCGATGCTGCTTGCCGCGCTCGCCCATCCGGCCACCACATATTTCGCCCCGGGGCGGATCGATCATCACGGGTTGCAGATGCTGTTGTGGCTGATCGCGGTCGCGGGGCTGCTGGGGCCGGATCGCCTGCTGTACGGCGCGCTGATCGGCGGGGCGTCGGCGGCCAGTCTGGTGGTCGGGATGGAAACCGCACCGCTGCTTGCGCTGCTCGCCGCCATCCTTCTGGCGGAGGCGGCGTGGAGCGGGCGGCGCGACCGGCTGGTCGGCTATGGCGGCGGGCTGGCGTTCGGGCTGGTCGCCGCGCGGTGCTTTGCACCGAACTTCTGGTTCTACCCGGCGTGCGACGGCTTTACCGCCAATGCCTGGGTGGCGAGCGTGATCGGGGCCGCGGCGGTGTTTGCCGGGGCGGGCGCCACGGCTTTGCGCGACCGGCGGCATCGGCTGGCGGCGATCGGCGTCGTGGGTGCGCTGGCTGCATGGGCGGTGTGGCGGCTGACGCCGGCCTGCCTGTCGCCTTATGGCGCGCTCGACCCGCTATTGGTGCGCGTCTGGCTGTCGAAGGTGGCGGAGGCACGCCCGCTGCTGGCGACGCCGGCGGTGGCGATCGGCTATGGCGGACTCCTGGTCGCAGGCGTGCTGGCCGCGGTCCATGCCGTGCGTGCCGAGCGGACACGGGGCTGGATCGTCATCCTCGTGCTGCTGGTCGGTGCACTGGGCCTGGCGATGGTGCAGGCGCGGGCGGCCAATGGCGGGGCGCTGCTCGCCTGCCTGCCGCTGGCGCGGATCGTCGTGCTGGCGCGGGCGCGCGGGGGATGGCGGATGGCGGGGGCGTGGCTGGGGTCGGCGGGGATCGTCTATGCACTGATCGCCCAGATGACGGTGCCGGCGACGGCCGCATCGGCGCCGGGCGGAACCGCCGACATGGGCTGCACGCCGCCGGCGATGCTGGCGACGCTGGCGCGGCAACCGGCGGGGCTGGTGCTGGCGCCGGTGGATGCCGGCGCGATGCTGATCGCGCATACGCCGCACCGGGTGCTTGCCGCGCCCTATCACCGCGCGGGCGAGGCGATCCTGGCGAGCTATCGCTTCTACCGCCTGCCGCCGCCGGCGGCGCGGCGCATGGCCGAGCGGCTGGGTGTCCGCTACGTGCTGGCCTGTGCCGCGATGCCCTATCGGCAAGTGCCGGACAGCATGGCGGCGGCATTGCAGCAGGGCCGGGCACCGTTGACCGGCATCGCCCGCGTGGGCACGACGACCCTGTACCGGGTGACGCCTTGAGCGCAGGCTGGTGGCGGTCGCGAACCTTTGTCGCGCTTTGCGTGATGCTGTCCGTGGTGCCGCTGTTGTGGCCGGCGATCCCGCCGCTGACCGACCTGCCCGGCCATATCGGGCGCTACCGCATCCTGAGCGAAGCGGGGCAGGGGCCGCTGGCAGCGCATTTCGGGGTGCGCTGGGCGGTGATCGGCAATCTGGGCGTCGACCTGATCGTGCTGGCGCTGCACCCGCTGCTCGATGTCGAGCCGGCGGCGAAGCTGGCGGTGATGGCGATCCCGGCGCTGGGCGTCGCAGGCCTGTTGTGGCTGGCGCGCGAGGTGCATGGCCGCATCCCGCCGAGCGCGGCGTTTGCGCTGCCGCTGGTCTATGGCTGGTCGTTCCAGCTGGGTTTCGTGAACTTCTGTCTGGCGCAGTCGCTGGTCTTTCTGGGGCTGGCGGCGTGGCTGTATCTGGCGCGGACGCGGGCCAGCTGGGTGCGGATCGCGGCGTTCGCCGCCTTCGCGCCGATCGTCTGGCTGTGTCACAGCTTCGGCTGGGCGATGCTGGGGCTGTTCACGGGCGTGCTGGAATGGCGGCACCGCGTGGAAGCGGGGGAGCGCGCGGTGCCCGCCCTGCTGCGCGCGGGCGCGGCCGTCGCACCGATGGCGAGCCCGGTGCTGCTGATGCTGCACGGCCATGCGGATGCGCTGGCGGGGGATACCGGCGACTGGTTTGACTGGGGCGCCAAGCTGCAATGGGTGGTCGCGCTGTTCCGCGAACGCTGGAAGCCATGGGACATTGGCGGGCTGCTGGTGATGGTGGCGCTGTTCTACGTCGCTGCCCGGTCGCCGCGGCTGCGCTTCGCCGGGCTGCTCGGCTGGCCGGCGCTGGCGGGGCTGGCGACCTTTATCCTGTTGCCGCGGCTGTTCCAGGGCGGCGCCTATGTCGACATGCGGATGCTGGCGCCGTCGGTGGCGCTGGCGATCCTGTCGATCGCACCGCGCGAGGGTGAGGCGATGCTGGCGGCGCGGCTGGCCGGGCTCGCGATGCTGTTCTTCGTCGCGCGGATCGCCGTCACCACGCTCGCCTTCGTGCAGGTTTCGCAGGCGCAGGCCACAGCACTCAGGGCGGTACCCATGCCGCCGGTGGGCGCGGCGGTGCTGACGCTGGTGAACGAACCGCCGGCGTCGCTGTGGGGCAACGACCGGCTGACCCATATCGCCGGGATCGCCATCGCCCGGCGACGCATCTTCACCAACCAGCAATGGGCATTGGCCGGGCAACAGCTCGTCCATCCGCGCCACCCGCGCGCCGCACCCTTCGACCGCGATCCCTCGCACATCGTCTATCCTCCCGGACTGGTCGCGGGGGCGACCGACTTCGACACGGCGATCCGGACATTCGACCGGTGCAGTTTCGCTCTGGTCTGGACGATCGGTTTTCCGCCCGGCCGGGCCCAAGCCGCTGATCTTTCGGTCGCCTGGAGTGACGGCGCGTCTGCGATCTACCGCGTTCGCGAAAGCCGATGCTTGTCGCGGAGCCCGTCCGTCCGCTAGGCACGGGTCAATGAACGGGGGTACGCTTCACTGGTGGCAGACGCGGTGGTTCGTGGCGGCGATGGCGTTGCTCGCCGCGGTGCCGCTGCTCTGGCCCGATATCGCGCCGCTGGTCGACCTGCCGGGGCATATGGGGCGCTACCGCGTCCAGCTCGAAATCGGTCGCCAGCCCTGGCTGAACCAGTGGTATGATTTCCGCTGGCAGGTGATCGGCAATCTCGGCATCGACCTGCTGATCGTGCCGCTGGCGCCGCTGATCGGGCTGGAGCCGGCGGTCAAGCTGATCGTGCTGACCATCCCGGTGCTGACCGTGACGGGGCTGCTGTGGATCGCGCGGGAGGTGCATGGCCGCATCCCCGCCACCGCGCTGTTCGCGCTGCCGCTGGCCTATAGTTATCCCTTCCAGTTCGGCTTCGTGAACTTCGCGCTGTCGATGGCGTGGGCGCTCAACCTGTTCGCCCTGTGGCTGCGGCTGGGGCGCTATGACCGCGTGGCCCTTCGCGCCGCGATCTTCGTGCCGTTGTCGTGCATCCTGTGGGTGTGCCACACCTTTGGCTGGGGCGTGCTGGGCGTGCTGGCCTTTTCCGGCGAGCTGATCCGCCAGCGTGACCGCGGGCATGGCTGGGTCCATGCCTTCTGGCGGGCCGGCATCGGGTGCATTCCGCTGGCGCTGCCGATGGTGATGATGGTGCTGTGGCGATCGGGCGATCACGTCACCGGGCAGACCGCGGACTGGTTCAACTGGCGGTGGAAGATCAACTGGGTGCAGATGGTGCTGCGCGACCGGTGGATGGCGTTCGACCTCGCCTCCGTCACCGTCATGTTCCTGATCCTGCTGAAGGGCGTGCGCGACGAGCGGATCGAATATTCGCGCAACCTGGCGCTGTCGGCGCTGTTCCTGGCGGCGGTCTACATCCTGTTGCCGCGCATCGTGTTCGGCTCCGCCTATGCCGATATGCGCCTTGCCCCCTATGTGCTGGCGATCGCACTGATCGGGCTGCGTCCCAAGCGCGGGCTGTCGTTCCGGGGGGCGGCGACCTTTGCCGCGTTGGGGCTGGCGTTCTTTGGCGTGCGGATCGCCGCGGGCACCTACAGCAACTGGCTGTACGATCGCGATTACGACCGGACGCTGGCGGCGCTGGATCACATTCCGGAGCGTGCCCGCCTCGTGACGTTCGTGGGGCGGCGCTGCATCGACGACTGGGAATCCTCGCGGCTGGAGCATGTCGCCGGCCTCGCGCTGGAGCGCAAGCTGGCCTATGCCAACGACCAGTGGTCGATGGCGGGCGGGCAGTTGCTGACCGTCAACTACCGCGCGGCGGGCCGTTTCGCGCACGATCCGTCCGAGATCGTCACCGGCCGGCGTTGCCGCGGGCAATGGTGGCGGCCGATCAGCACCGCGCTGAAACTGTTGCCGCGCGACGCGTTCGACTATGTCTGGATGGTCAAGCCGCCTGCCTATGACCCGGCCCTGACCAGGGGCATGACGCCGATCTGGCGCGACGGGACCAGCGTGCTGTTTCGCATCGACGACCGCCGCCCGATCATCTCGCCCGAAGAATATGAGCGGCTGACGCGTCCGATCCGGCGGCCGCCACCTGCGGAGCCCAGCCGGATCGCGATCTGACGGAGGTAGGCCTCAAGGCATCCGGCGAGGTCGACTCAATCTCTACTCGACACGAACGGGCAGGGTAGAGTGCCCGGTCGGCGCTCACCCCTCGCGTCGGAACGGCGTCAGTTCGTCCAGATACTCCGCCTCCGCCGCCACCGCGTCACGCTCCATCGCGAGGAAGTCGGCGACCGCGCGGCGGAACGAGGCGTTGGGGATGTAGTGCGCCGAATAGGTCGGCACCGGGGCATAGCCGCGCGCCAGCTTGTGTTCGCCCTGCGCGCCGGCTTCCACCGTCTTCAGCCCGCGTGCGATGGCGGCGTCGATCGCCTGATAATAGCAAAGCTCGAAATGGAGGAACGGCACCTCCTCCACCGCGCCCCAATAGCGGCCGTAAAGCGTATCGCCGCCGATCAGGTTCAGCGCGCCCGCGATCGGGTGGCCGTCACGCTCGGCCAGGATCAGCAGCACACGGTCGCCCATCGTCTCGCTCAACCGCGCGAAAAAGGCGCGGGTGAGATAGGGGCGGCCCCATTTGCGGCTGCCCGTATCCTGATAGAAGGTCCAGAACGCGTCCCAGTGTCGGGGGGTGATCTCCGCGCCGGTCAGGTGGCGGATCGTCAGCCCCTCGACCGCGGCGGCGCGCTCCTTGCGGATCGCCTTGCGCTTGCGGCTGGCAAGGGCGCCGAGAAAATCGTCGAACGACGCGTACCCGTCGTTGGTCCAGTGGAATTGCGTGCCGTGGCGGATCAGCCAGCCGGCCGCCTCGAACAGAGGTACCTGATCGGGCGCGACAAAGGTGACATGGCCGGAGGACAGCCCGTTGCCGTCCACCACGCTTTCCAGCGCGCCGATCAAGGCAGACCCGAGTGCAGGATCGCGCAACAGCAGACGGGGGCCGGGCACGGGCGAGAAGGGGGCGGCGACCTGAAGCTTGGGATAATAGTCCCCGCCGGCGCGCTCCCAGGCATCCGCCCAGGCATGGTCGAAGACATATTCGCCCTGGCTGTGCGCCTTGGCATAGGCGGGGGCGACCGCCGCCGGGCGGCCGTCGGCGCCGTCGATGACGATGGGCAGGGGTTGCCAGCCGGTGCGGCCACCGACGCTGCCCGATGTTTCCAGCGCGGCAAGAAAGGCGTGGCCGACGAACGGATTGCCGTCGCCCGCGCATGCGTCCCAATCGGCGGCGGGGATGCTCGCCACGCCATCGGCGAGGCGCGCGGTGATCGCCGTCAAGCCGGCCGTCCTTCGCACTCGGTCATGACACCGATATGCGAAGGGCGATCCGGCTGCGCAAGATCAGCCGATCTGGACGATCGCGTCGACCTCGACCGCGGCGCCGAGCGGCAGCACCGGCACGCCGACCGCGGAGCGGGCATGCTTGCCCGCCTCGCCGAACACGTCGGCCATCAGCTCGGAGGCGCCGTTGGCGACCTTGGGCTGGTCGGTGAAGGTCGCCGCGGAGTTCACGAACACGCCCAGCTTCACGATGCGGGTGACGCGCGACAGGTCGCCGACATGCTTCTTGATCTGCGCGAGCAGCATCAGCCCGCACAGGCGCGCGGCCTCCGTGCCGTCCTCCAGCGCGACGTCCTCGCCCAGCCGGCCGGTGACGAGCTGACCATCCTTGAACGGCAACTGGCCGGAAATGTGGAGCAGCCCGCCCGCCTCGACGACGGGAACATAGGCGGCGACGGGGGCGGCAGCCTCGGGAAGGGTGATGCCCAGTTCTTCCAGGCGGCGGTCGATATGCGTGGTCATGGGTGCGGGTTGTGGCGTGGGGGCGGCATCCGGGTCAAGGTTCCGGTTCGTGCGGCGCGGGGGTGAGGAGGGGGATTCACGCGAAGACGCGAAGACGCGAAGGGTAGAAGAAGGGGATTCACGCGAAGACGCGGAGACGCGGAGAGTTGTGCTTAGGGCCGCGTCTCGCGCCAGCGAGAGCCTTTATCATCCTGCTTCCCAAGCAAGAGCCGCCCCCGGCGGCTCGGGAGAATGCCGTCGGCGGAACTCTCCGCGTCTCCGCGTGAACAAATCATCTTCGCGTCTTCGCGTCTTCGCGTGAACTCAAACAGCCGCCCGACCCGCCGCGAATCGCTCGCCGATCCACACCACCGCCTCCCGCCAGTCATCGATTCGCGCGTGCGCGTCGGGTGCGGGCGGGACGTGCGACGCCATTTCCGGCTCGGAGATCATGTGCAGCCGGTGCACGCCCGGCGCGTGTTTCGCGACGGAGGCGTGATGCACCGCGAGATCGTCGACGAAGACGGTGACCGGGTTGCCATGTTCGGCCACCAGCCGCGCAACGGGTTCGCCCTTGCCACCGGTGTTGCACTGGACACGGTGGTCGATGCCGAAGGCGGACAATTGGGCCAGGCGCGGCGCCTGGCATTCGTCCTGCAGGTTGGTCAGGATGACGATGTCGGCCTGCTCCGCCAGCGTCGCCAGCGCCTCGGCAGCGTGGGGCACCAGTGTCTGGCGGTGCATTTCGCTGGGGAAGAAGCCGCCGAGCAACTGCCACATCTCGGCCTGGGACGGCGGGGCGCTGCCGTCGCGGCGGGTCATCGCGGTGGCGAAGTCATGATGGCCGACGGCGAAGTCGATCGCGTGCTGCTCGCCCAGCCAGTCGCGGAAATGACGCACCATGTGGAGCAATACTTCATCGCAGTCGCAGATCAGTAGCGGTTTCATCGGAACTCCAGCAGGGTCAGCGCGCGGGCCAATGCTTCGGGGCGTATGTCCAGCGCATCGGCACAGGCGATCAGGTCGGGTTCGTGCGCGGCAAGGAAGCCGAGCACGGCCGCCAGCACCGCCCGGTCGCCCGCGCGGGCGCGCAGGTCGGCGGGTGTCAGCCCGGTCGTGGCGAGCAGGCGTTCGGCCCGCTCCTGCTGCCCGAGCGTCCAGACGAGGGCATGGAGCGCCAGCGCCTCTGCGTCATCGATTGTGTCGGGTTCGGCCATTGCCTATCACCCCATTTTGGAAAGGACTCGAGGACCCGCGTGGCAAGAAAGGTGCTCGTTGTCGAGGACAACGAACTCAATTTGAAGCTGTTCTGCGACCTGCTGCGCGCGCACGACTTCGTGGCGGAGCCGGTACGCGACGGGCGCGAGGCGGTGGCGCGCGCGCGCGCGGTGCGGCCCGACCTGATCATCATGGACATCCAGATGCCGCACGTCACCGGCTACGACCTGATCCTGGAATTGAAGGCGGACGAGGATCTGCGCCGGATCCCGGTGATGGCCGTCACCGCCTATGCCGGCCGCGAGGACGAGGAACGCATCCGCGCGGCGGGCGCGGATGCCTACGTGTCCAAGCCGATCAGCCTGGCGCGATTCATCGATGCGGTAACGGCGCTGCTGTAGGACCGGCGCCGCAGGCCGTCTTACTCATACCGGACGAGGCAGGTTCTTGAATGGAACGAGTCCCGGACGGTGCGGCAGGCAAAACCTCTTTGCGTCTTCGCGTCTTCGCGTGAGTTCAATCTTCGAACCGCCATCCACCTGGTGAGTGCCGGTCGTGATGTTCACGCGAAGCCGCGAAGACGCGAAGAGGGCGCGCGGGCGGGGAAGCCTTGGACCACAGCAACAGCGGCCCTTGCATGATTTCGCTGACGCGAAAGGCTCTGCGCCTGCGTGCCCTCAATCCTCGCCGCGGCGGCCCTTGAAGCCTTGCGCGACGACGAACCATTCCACCGACCCTTTGCGGCTGGAGGGCGGCTTGGCGTGCTTTACCGTGGCGAAATGGCGCTTCATCTCGGCGACGAACTGCGAATCGGCGCCGCCGGCGAACACCTTGGCGACAAAGGCGCCGCCCGGTGCCAGCACGTCCTGCACGAAGGCGAAGGCGGTTTCCACCAGGCCCATGGTGCGCAGCGCATCGGTCTGGGGATGGCCGACGGTGTTGGCCGCCATGTCCGACAGGATCAGGTCGGGCGCGCCGCCCAGCGCCTCCATCAGCCGGTCGGGTGCGGCATCGTCCATAAAGTCCATCTGGAAGATTTCGACACCGTCGATCGGGTCGACGGGCAGCAGGTCGATGCCCACCACCCTGGCGCCCGGCACCTTGCGGCGGACCACCTGCGTCCAGCCGCCGGGGGCAATGCCCAGGTCGATGACGCGCTTCGATCCCTTCAACAGTCCGAATCGCTCGTCCAGTTCGATCAGCTTGTAGGCGGCGCGGCTGCGATACCCCTCCGCCTTGGCGCGGCGGACATAGGGGTCGTTCAACTGCCGCTCCAGCCAGCGGGTCGATTGCGCGGTGCGGCCACGCGCGGTGCGCACCCGCTGGCGCAGGCCGTTGTCGCCGCGACTCATGCGCGCGCGCTCTGGGGCGGGGGGCTGCCCATCAGGCGGCGCAATATGCCCTCGCGAATGCCGCGATCGGCGATCCCCAGCCGTTCGGCCGGCCACAAATCCATGATCGTCTCCAGAATGGCGCAGCCGGCCACCACCAGGTCGGCGCGTTCGGTACCGATGCACGGCACCTTGGCGCGCTGGCCAAGCGATTGGCGCGAAAGCTGCGCGCTGATGGTGCGCATCGCGGCGGCGGGCACGATCAGCCCGTCCACCGCGGCGCGGTCATATTGGCTGAGGCCCAGATGGACGCTGCCCAGCGTCGTCACCGTGCCGCTGGTACCCAGCAGGCGGGGATTGCGCAGGTTGCGCGGCAGGCGGCTGGCGAACCCTGCGAAACTGTCCGCCACCAGCCCGCGCATCCGCGCATAGGCGGCGAGCCGCCCCTCCTCGCCCTCGCCACCGCCTGCGCTTTCGGTCAGCGAGACGACCCCCCAGGGCGCCGAATGCCAGTCGAGCACCTTGGGAACGGGGCTGCGCGTATCGACCAGTACGAGTTCGGTCGAGCCGCCGCCGATGTCGAAGACCAGCGCGGGATCCTCGCCCGGTTCGATCAGCGCATGGCAGCCGAGCACGGCCAGCCGCGCCTCCTCCTCGGCGGAAATGATGTCGAGATGGATGCCGGTTTCCTCCAACGC
Source organism: Sphingomonas sp. GM_Shp_2 (assembly GCF_026540875.1). NCBI lineage: Bacteria > Pseudomonadati > Pseudomonadota > Alphaproteobacteria > Sphingomonadales > Sphingomonadaceae > Sphingomonas > Sphingomonas sp. GM_Shp_2. The sequence continues at coordinate 37,657 of NZ_JALNUQ010000007.1, read as the reverse complement.
GCGGGCGATGAAGGCAGGGCCGTTCGACGCGCGCCGGCACGCCTCGGTCGCGACCGAGCGCGCCAGCGTGACATTGCGGCGCTTCAGCTTGTCGGCGCAGACGCGCAGGGCCGCGATCGTCCGTTCGATCGCCGCGTCCGACAGCTGGCCGCTGGTCGCCAGTCCCTCACCCAGCCGCACGATTCGCGAAAAGGCATCGACCACGGCAAAGCCGCCGCCCTGTGGCCGCGCGATCAGCAGCCGGCAATTATTGGTCCCCAGGTCCAGCGCGGCAAAGGCCTGCGCATCCGACCACCGCCCTCGGGCGGGGCGGGTCGGGGCCGAACGGGCAGGCGGCTTGGCCTGCCGGTACGGCCTTCGGGCGGAAACATCCCCCATCGCCGTATCTCACTTTTTCTGTTCTGCCGTCGCGGGCATGATCGCCCGTCCGGTGCTTGGCATGGAACGTAGCGTGTCCCCCCCGCTCCGACAAGACGATGCCATGCATGAAGCTGTTGACAGTCCACCCCCGCCAGCCTAGAGGCACGCGCCTGTCGTTGCCCCGTCGTCTAAAGGTAAGACTACGGACTCTGACTCCGTCAATTGAGGTTCGAATCCTCACGGGGCATCCAGACACATCCATCCACCTGCCGCATTGCCGACACGGATCGCAGGATTCGCGCAGGCGGCGTGGTGCCTTTTCGCATGTCGCGCGTTTCGGGGTGATGAGGCGAGCTTCCGCACGTCCTCAACGCCCCGCTCAGGCTTGTGTCACTACGGATTGAGCGGGGCGTCCCTTTCCAGTCGCCCCCCCCGTTTCCGGGTCAGAAGCGCGACCAGTCATCCTCTTCCACGGCCAAGGCCGCCGCGCCGGTCCGGATACGCCGCGCCGGGGCGGATGCGACGCGGCTCTGCAGGGCATGGACCGGGCTGGCCGGCGCTTGTGCCGGCGGCGTCTCGCCGATCCGGAAGCGGGCGATATGCTGCATCAGCAATTCGGTCTCGCCGGCCAGGCTGCGGGCGGCGGCGGTGGCTTCCTCCACCATGGCGGCGTTCTGCTGGGTCACGCCGTCCATGTCGCTCACCGCGGTGCTGATCTGGCGCAGGCCCGACGCCTGCTGCCCGGAGGCGACGCGGATCGAGGATACGAGTGTGCCGACCTCCGCGATCCGCGTGGCGATGCGGCCGAGCGCCGCGCCCGTTTCGCCAACAAGGCCGACGCCGGCCTCGACCTGTTCGGAACTGGCCTGGATGCGTGCCTTCACGTCCTTGGCCGCTTCCGCCGAGCGCTGGGCGAGCGCGCGGACTTCGGAGGCGACGACGGCGAACCCCTTGCCCGCATCGCCGGCCCGCGCCGCCTCCACCCCGGCGTTGAGCGCCAGCAGGTTGGTCTGGAAGGCGATGCCGTCGATGACGCTGATGATCTCGACGATCTCGCTGGACGACCGCTCGATGCCGCCCATCGCCTCCACCGTGCGGCGCACGATCTCACCGGACTGCTCGGCTTCGGCACTGGCCTGCTCGACGCTTTGATGGGCCTGCGCGGCATCGTCCGCGGTGCGGCCGACGGTGGCGGTGATCTCCGCCATCGCCGCGGCCGTTTCCTCCAGGCTGGCGGCCTGTTGTTCGGTGCGCTGCGACAGGTCGCCCGAGGCATGGCGTATCTCGCTGGAGCCATGGGCGATGCTGCCCGCCGCGCTGCCGACCTGGGTCATGGTCGCCTGAAGCGCGGCGAGCGCGGTGTTGAAATCATTCTTCAGCTTGGCAAACGGGCCGGCAAGGTCGGCATCCACCCGCGACACCAGATCGCCCCGCGCCAGGCCGGCCAGCCGCTCGCCGATGCTGGCGACGATCAGGGCTTCCTGATCCTGCTTCGCCCGCTCGGCACCCGCCAGCTGATCGCGGAAGGTCGCCATGGCGCGGGCCATCTGCCCCACCTCGTCCGCCCGCTCGACCTGCGGCACCGTCAGGTCGGTGCGCCCTGCGGCAAGCGTTTCCATCGTTTGGCGCAACTGGTGCAGGGGTGCCACGACGCTGCGCCGCGTGATGACGAGGCCCGCGGCGAGACCCGCGATCGCGAGCAGCGCGGTGGCAACGAGCAGGACGAGGCGCGACCAGCTGGCCTCCGCATCCGCCGCGGCGCGCAGCGTGGTCACCTGTTCGCCGAGTGCGTCGATCTGCGCCTCGGCAATGGTCGATGCGGCGCGCTCGACCGGGCGCACCTCCAGACGAAACGCCTGGAACGCGCCTGCCCGGTCACCGGCATCGGCGCGGGCTGCGACGCGCGCCAGATCGGCGACGAGTGCGCGTTGCCGGGTGAAATAGGCGGCGGGGATCGCGGCGGCGCGCAGTTCCGCCTCCCGCGCGTTCAGTTGCGTGACCAGCGCATCGCGGCGCTTCTCGAAACGGCCGCGGATCGCGGCCAGCTCGCTGGCATCGGGTTCGGTGACGAGGTTCAGGGCATCGCGTTGCAGCGCACGGCTGAGCGAACGCTGCTCCGCCAGCGCGAGCATCCGGTCCTGCGCACCGCGGGCTGCATCGTTGGCGCGCGACACCTGCCGCTGTCCGTGCAGCATGACGCCGGCCAGCAGCATCAGCAGCGCCAGCGACACCACCAGCGGCGCCATCAACCTGGCGGTGACACTGCGCTGTAACATTTCCACCCGACTTTCCCGTAGCTTGATCTGAGGCAAGCTATGGAAGGTGCGGCGTTAGCGAACCGCTAACGAAGGGGAAGCGGTGGCCGGCTGCAACGTCTCGTCGGCGAGCGGCGTGGCCGGCACCCGGAACACGCCGCGGGCCGCCAGCCGGTCGCCCGGTCGCCGTCGCGCGGTCCACATCGCCAGCCAGGGGGCGAGCAACAGGCCGATGGTGACCGGCGACAACCACCAGCCCAGCATCGGGCGCAGCAACGACACCGCGACCAGCACCAGCCCGATCCCCAGATGCCAGCGATAGCGGGGAAGCGCGTCCGCCAGCGCCAGGCCGTCGCGCACCCGGCTTTGCGGGGCCCAGCCCGACTTCCTGCCGCGCAGGATGGCGATCAGGTCGATGGTCTGGGTGAGTGCGATGACCGGGGCGGTGAGGATCGACAAGGGCACGTCCAGCGCGACCGATTTCAGGATGCCGCCTGCGCCACCGTAGCTGGCCCGGCGTTCCCGGTTCGCCATCGCCCAGATCACGCTCATCAGCTTGGGGCCGAACAGCAGCGCCAGCGTCGTCACCAGCACCTGTGCGGAGGTGGCCGCCCGTACCGACCCGCCGCCTTCCGACAGGTCGAGCGCGATCGAGGTGGCGATCAGGATCAGCCAGGCCGGCGAGGTGAGATAGGCCGAGGCACCGATCAGCAGTTGCAGCCGGCTGATCCAGTGGAAGCCGGAACTGCCGAGGACGCCCAGATGCTGGATATTGCCCTGCGCCCAGCGACGGTCGCGCACGGCCTGATCGATCAGCGTGGGGGGATATTCCTCGAACGTGTCCTCCACCATGATCATGTGGACACGCCAGCCACGGCGGCGCAGCAGGGCGGCCTCCACCATGTCGTGGCTCATGATCGTGCCGCCGAACGGGGGGTTGCCGGGGAGTTCGGGGAGGCCGCAGGACGAGGCGAAGGCCGAGGTGCGGATCAGGGCGTTGTGCCCCCAGAAGGTCGCTTCCGAGCCGGACCACCAGACGAGGCCGGCGGTGGAGATGGGGCCGTACAGGCGGCTGGCGAACTGCATCCAGCGCTGGAACAGCGTGGTCGCGCCGATCACCATCGGCACGGTCTGGATCAGGCCGATGGAGGGGCGCTGTTCCATGATCTGCGCCATCGCCACCATGGTGTCGCCGCCCATCAGGCTGTCCGCGTCGAGCATCATCATATGGTCGAAGGCACCGCCATGCGCGCGGATCCATTCGGCCACGTTGCCGGGCTTGCGACCGGTATTTTCGGTACGGCGGCGATAGTAAAGCGGCACGCGCAGGCGCGGGGCGAGGGCGGCCCAGGCGGCACGCTCCTCCGCTTCCGCCGCTTCGCCCGAGTCGCTGAGCACGAAGATGGCGAAATGATCGCCCTGGCCGGTCCGCTCCAGCATCGCGCCCATGCGCGCGATCCGGTCGAACACCGCATCCACATCCTCGTTATGCACCGGGATCAGTACCGCGGTGCAGCCGGTGAGGGGGGCATCGGTGCGGGGTGCGCGAGTGGTGCCGGGATGTGCGCCCGACATGAGCAGCCAGAAGCCGACCGCGGCGGTGACGAAGCCGAAGGCGATCCAGGCGAACAGCGGAAAGAACAACAGGAGGAGGAGCGCGTCGCCGATGCTGAATCCGTCGGAGAGCAGCGATTCCTCCACCGATCCCGCGGCGGCGGTGGCCAGCAGGCCGGTGACCAGCACCAGCAGCACGCGGCGCACCAGAATGTCCTCGGGCGCGATCGCCAGTCCCGGCCGGGGCAGCGGCGCGGTGATCGGCGGCGGTGCACCGTCGAACCGCTGGACGGGCATGTCCAGCGGTGCCGGTGGCGGCATGATCGGCGGAAGCGCGGCGGCGCTGCTCACGGCAGGAAGACGGGGAACAGCACCGTCTCGCTCAGCGCGGTGTTGCCGCGCTTCAGGAACAGGCGGACATCGGCGGGGCCGCTCCCTTCCGGTGCGATATCGGCGGTGACACGCCAGCGATTGGCCTGGCCGACGACCGGATAGGCGGCGCTGGTCAGCAGCCGGCCGCGCGCCACGCCGATTTCCGCCGAAACGCCGCTTTGCCGATCGAGCCCGGCAAGACCCGCGCCGACAAAGTCGACGACCAGCTTGCGCGCGCCCGGCGTCGGCTCGGCACCCGGGCGACCGGCGTCACCGGTCCAGCTATCCACCGCATGCGCAGTGGTCGGCAGCGACGGGTCCTGCGATCCCCAGCGCAGCCGATAGTCGAAGGCAAGGCGCTGCCCGGCCCTGGGCGCGGCGGCCGGCGTCCAGAAGGCGACGATGTTGTCCACCGTCTCGCTGCCCGTCGGGAAGGCATAGAGCATCACCTGCCCCTTGCCCCATCCTTGGCCGGGTTCGACCCACAGGTTCGGCCGGCGATCGTAAAAGGCGCCGTCATCCTGGTAATGATCGAAGTCGCGGTCACGCTGGATCAGGCCGAAGCCCTTGGGGTTCTGGTCGGCGAAGCTGTCCAGTGTTTCGCGAGGCGGGTTGGTCAGCGGGCGCCAGATGCGCTCGCCCGCGCCCGTCCAGATGGCGAGGCCGTCGGAGTCGTGGATCTCGGGGCGCCAGTCCCTGGCGGCGGCGCGATTGCCCTCGCCATACCAGAACATGCTGGTGGCCGGCGCGATCCCCAGCCGGCGGACGTCGCGGCGGAAGAACAGCACCGCGGACACCTGCTGCACCGTGCCGCCCGACACACCCGGCGTGAAGGCGGTGGCGAAGCGGTACGCGCCGGTGACGCTGGGGCCGTCGAGCAGCGCATGGATCAGATAGGATTGCTCGCCGGTCCGCTCGATCCAGAATTCGGTAAAGGCGGGAAACTCCTCGGCGCCGGCGATGCCGGTATCGATCGCCAGCCCGCGTGCGGACAGGCCATATTGATCCTGCGCGCCCGACGCGCGGAAATAGGATGCGCCCTGAAAGGCGATCCAGTCGCTCTTGCCGTCCTTTGTCACCGCGCGGAAACCGGCGATGCCGAGCGCGGGGGCATGACCCGCCTCCGCCTCGAACAGGTCGGGGGAGAAGGTGAGGGGGCGGGCCTGTCCGCCTTCGACGATGTTGATGCCGACCGGCGTGGGGGCGTAGCGACCGAGCGGGAACAGGCGGATGCCCCCCGCCAGTTGCCGATCCGCACGGTAGCGAATCGCGCCGACACGGTCGTAATCCACCGCCTCGGCCGCCGCGACCTTGGGCACGGCGCGGTAGGGCTGGCGCGACAAGGCTTGGGCGCGTTGTTGCAGCGCAGCCCAGTCGAAGGGCCTGGGCGCGCCCAGCGCGGCGGCACCCTGCGACAGCGCTGCGCGGGGCAGCAGCCCCAGTGCGACGGCACCCGCCAGCATCGCACGCCTTGTCGGATCGATCATGTCACCTCCCGGCCATTCGAGCCGCCGTCATGCGCGGCGACCCGGGTCAAGGCACGTCTTTCGCGCCGAGTTCATGCTGCAACGCGGCGATCGGAGAAGGGTTTCGTTTCGCCGACGTGATGGGACGGCCGAACGCCCCTAAGCCCTAATACCGTATAATATATTTGACAGACGATTTTTAACGGAGGATGTTCGCAACATAAAAAACAAGGGGGTTTCAAATGTGTAAGAAGATGTCTTGGAACGGCAGTTCGGCATTGGCTCTCATCCTCATGGGAATGAGTCCGAATATCGCGCTTGCGCAGCAGTCCAGCGCGCCCCCGGCCGAAGAGGCGCAGGCGGTACCCGAGGCGGCGACCGTCTCGGACGAGCAGCAGAGCGGCGAGGCGATCGTGGTGACGGGCACGCGCATCCGGCGACCGAACCTGACCAGCAACAGCCCGCTGACCTCCGTCGATGCCGCCGAAATCCGCTACCAGGGTGCGGTCGGGGTCGAGAACGTGCTGAACCGCCTGCCGCAGGTGACGCCGGATTCGAACGAGAACGGATCCAACGGGTCGGACGGCACCGCGCGGGTCAACCTGCGCAACCTGGGCTCCACCCGCAACCTCGTGCTGGTCAACGGCCAGCGTCTGTTGCCGGTGCAGGCCAACGACCTGAACTTCCTGCCGTCCTTCCTGGTACAGCGTGTCGACGTCGTTACCGGTGGCGCATCGGCGGTGTATGGCTCGGACGCGATTTCGGGCGTCGTGAACTTCATCCTGCGCGACAATCTGAACGGCATCCGCGCCGACGTGCAGTACGGATTGGCCGTTCACGAGAACAACAACGAGTTCATCCGCGGCATCCAGCGGCAGGCGGGCTTCCGCCTGTCCAATCGCAATGTCGCCGATGGGCAGAAGCTGGATGCCAACATCGCGTTCGGGGCGGAGATGGGCGACGGGCGCGGCAACGTCACCGCCTATTTCGGCTACCGCGATTACAAGCCGATCACGCAAGGCACGCGCGACGTATCCTCCTGCGCGCTCAACGCCGCAGGCGACCGGGGCAGCACGGTATCGTGCGGCGGATCGAGCAACAACGAATTCGGCCTGTTCAATCCGCAGACCGGCCCCAGTCGCGGTCTGTTGCTCAACAACACCAAGGACGGCAACAAGACCTGGGTGCCCTATGGCCCGACCTTCCTCTACAATTATGCGCCGCTGAACTATTTCCAGCGGTCCGACGTGCGCTACACCGCCGGCGCGTTCGCCAAATATGAGGTGACCGATTACGCCGAAGTCTATGGCAGCGCGATGTTCATGGACGACCACACCTTTTCGCAGGTGGCGCCGTCGGCGTTGTTCCAGGGCTTCACCTACCGCGTGAACTGCGACAATCCGCTGCTCAGCGCGCAGCAATATGGCCTGCTGTGCGGCGCGGCGCCCGGCTCCACCGCGACGCAGGACCTGTTCGTCGGCTATCGCCCCGTCGCGGGCAACGCCCGGCCGCGGCGCGACGATCTGCGCCATACCGACTACCGCTTCACCGGCGGGGTGCGCGGCGAGATTGCCGAAGGGCTGCGCTACGACGTGAATGCGCTCCATTCGGTGGTGCTGTTCAACGAAACCTACCAGAACGACATCGACCCGGCGCGCGCCAATCGCGGGCTTCAGGTGGTGAACGTGAACGGCGTGCCGACCTGCAAGTCGGTGATCGACGGCACCGACCCGAACTGCGTGCCGCTGGACGTGTTCCGCTACAACGGGATCAGCGACGCGGCATTCAGCTATATCTATGCGCCGACCTCGACCGAGGGGGTCGACAAGGAAACGGTGCTGAACGCCAATATCAGCGCGGACCTGGGCACCTACGGCATCCGGTCGCCCTGGTCGTCGCAGGGTGTCGGCTTCGTGCTGGGCATCGAGCATCGTCGCGAGAGCCTGCGCTTCACCGCCGATGCGCTGGCGCAGCAAAAGGGGACGCTCAACTCGCAAGGCGCGTTCAACGTGACCGAACTGTTCACCGAAATCGAGGTGCCGATCCTGTCCGACGTGCCGTTCGCCAAGGAACTGGTGATCAACGGCGGTTATCGCCTGTCCAACTACAGCAACCTGTCCAAGGCGGTATCGACCTACAAGGGCGAGGTGTCCTGGGCGCCGATCAGCGATATCCGCCTGCGCGGCAGCTACAACCGCGCGATCCGCGCGCCCAACATCTCCGAACTGTTCGGGCCGCAGATCCGCGGCAACGTGATCGCGCAGGACGGCTGCGCCGGCGCTACCCCCACCGCCTCGCGCGATGTGTGTCGCCTGACCGGCCTGCCCGATGCGCTCTATGGACAGGTGTCGGAATGCCCGACCGACTTCTGCACGGGCCTGTCCGGTGGCAATCTGGCGCTGAAGCCGGAAACGGCGGACACCTATACCGCGGGCGTGGTGCTCAACCCCGGCTTCCTGAAGCGGCTGACGCTGACCGTCGATTATTTCAACATCAAGGTGCGCGATTATATCGGCATCGTCGCGCCCGCGCTGACCACCGAGCAGTGTTTCGAGAACGCCAACCCGTTCTTCTGCGCGCTCATCACTCGCGATCCGCGCAACGGCGTGATCTTCGGCGATGTCGGCGCGATCGCCAGCAACACGCAGAATACCGGTTCGCTGGCGACGTCGGGCATCGATATCGGCTTCAGCTTCGCACAGCCGCTGGGCTCACTGGGTGCGCTCAACCTGGATGCGCAGGGCACATGGCTCAACGAGTTGCGCACCGAGCCGCTGCCCGGACTGGAGTCCTATGACTGCAAGGGCAAGAACGGCCAGACCTGTGGACAGCCGACACCGGAATGGAAGCATCAGGCCCGCCTGACCTGGTCGGATGCGGAGCAGGTCGGCTCGATCTCGCTCAACTGGCGCTATATCGGCGGGACCACGCTCGATTCGACCGAGCCGGTGTTCAATTCGCGGATCAAGGCCTATTCCTATTTCGACCTGGCCGCGACCGCCAAGGTGCAGGACGGCATCGTCTTCCGCGCCGGCGTCAACAACCTGTTCGACAAGGACCCGCCGATCCTGGCGCTGAGCGCGCTGGGCGGGTTCAACAACGGCAACACCTATCCGGGCGTTTATGACGCGGTGGGTCGCACGGTGTTCGTCGGGCTGACGGCGGAGTTCTGATGGTGGCGCCCCGCCCCTGCGGGCGGGGCGTTCACGCCGCTTCGGCGAGCAGCTTGCGCGCCTCGGCCCCGGCCCAGTCGAAGCCGCCGGTGACGCGCCAGATCTCGCGGCCATCCGCGCCGTACAGGATCGTCGTCGGCAGGTTCGCGCCATATCCGGTGCTGAGCGCCAGCTTGGGATCGGTATAGATCTTCAGGTTGGCGAAATTCTTGCCCGCCAGGAACGGCTTCACCTTGGCGGCGCCGTCCAGGTCCTGCGACACCGCGATCACCGGCGTGGCCGCGCCGAGTCGCCCGGCGGCGGCATCCAGCGTCGGCATCTCGGCGACGCAGGGCGCGCACCAGGTCGCCCACAGATTGACCAGCACCGGCTTGCCCCTGAACTCGGCCAGGCTGGCGGGCTTGCCGTCCAGCGTCTGGAAGGCGGCGGGAAGGGTGGCCTCGCCCTTGTGGCTCCGGTCGACGGTGCCGGTGGGGCGGTTCTCCGGCGCGGGTGCGGCGGTGGTCACCTCGTCGGCGGTGGGGGTGGTGGCGGCTTGCTCCGCGCTTCCGCTTTGCCTATCGCACGCCGCGATACTGAAGCCGAGGAGACAGGCGATCACGGCACGCGATACCATGGGCGGTTCCAATGCGATGTGGGGCGGGCGCTTCGCCGAAGGGCCCGCCGCGGTGATGCGCGAGATAAACGCCTCCATCCCCTTCGACAAGCGATTGTGGCGGCAGGACGTGGACGGTTCGCTGGCGCACGTGGCGATGCTGGGCAAACAGGGGATCGTCACGCCCGAGGATGCTGCCGCGATTACCGAGGGGCTGCACCGCGTCGCCGCCGATTACGAAGCGAACGGCGTCGCCGAGGACCTGACCCTCGAAGATATCCATATGCAGACCGAGGCGAAGCTGGCCGACCTGATCGGCCCGGTCGCCGGGCGGCTGCACACCGCACGGTCGCGCAACGACCAGGTCGCGACCGACTTCCGCCTGTGGGTGCGCGATGCGATCGACCAGACGCTGGCGGCGCTGGGCGGGTTGCGGGCCGCGCTGCTGGTGCGGGCCGAGGAGCATGCGGCCAGCGTGATGCCCGGTTTCACCCATCTGCAAAGCGCGCAGCCGGTGACGCTGGGGCATCACCTGATGGCCTATCATGAGATGATCGTGCGCGATGCCAGCCGCTTCGCCGATGCGCGGGCGCGGATGAACAGGTGCCCGCTGGGCGCCGCCGCACTTGCCGGCACCGGCTTCCCCATCGACCGGCACGCGACCGCGGCCGCGCTCGGCTTCGACGGGCCGACCGCCAACTCGCTCGATTCGGTCAGCGACCGGGACTTCGCGATCGATTACCTCCAGGCGGCGACCAACTGCTCGCTCCACCTGTCGCGGCTGGCCGAGGAGTTCGTGTTGTGGGCGTCGCAGCCCTTCGGCTTCGTCGCGCTTTCCGACCAATGGTCGACGGGCAGCTCGATCATGCCGCAGAAGCGCAATCCGGATGCGGCCGAGCTGGTGCGCGGGCATGCGGGCCGCATCATGGGGTGCATGACCGCGCTGATGGTGACGATGAAGGGCCTGCCGCTCGCCTATTCCAAGGACATGCAGGACGACAAGCCGCCCGTGTTCGAGGCGCACGACCTGCTGGCATTGTCGATCGCAGCGATGACCGGGATGGTGGAAAGCGCGACCTTCCGCACCGATCGCATGCGCGGCGTGGCGGAGGCGGGTTTCTCCACCGCGACCGACCTGGCCGACTGGCTGGTCCGGGTCGCCGGCCTGCCGTTCCGCGAGGCGCATCACGTCACCGGTCGCGCGGTGAAGCTGGCCGAGGACAAGGGGCTGAAGCTGGACGCGCTGGCGCTGGCGGATCTGCAGGCGATCGATGCGCGGATCGATGCGGGCGTGTATGAGGTGCTGTCGGTCGATGCCTCGGTCGCCAGCCGCACCAGCTTCGGCGGCACCGCACCGGCCAATGTGCGCGCGGCGATCGCCGCGGCACGGGGAGAACCGCGATGAAGCGCCTGCTCGTCCTCGCCACCGCGCTGGCACTCGCCGGATGCGGCGCGGCCAACCGGTTGCAGCCCGCCCCCGGCGAGTCGCTGCCCGTCGCGCCGCGCGGTGCCACCGCCACGCCGACACCGCGCCAGTTGCTGACGCCCACCACGCAGCAGCGCCCGCAACGCTCGGACGCCCTTATCCACAGTTCGGAAGCGCGCCGCGCCGACGATTTTGATTTGCCCCCCCGCTGATGGACCATTTTCACTACCGCGACGGCGAGATGTTCGCCGAGGACGTCGCCATCGCGCAGATCGCCGCGGAGGTGGGGACGCCCGTTTACGTCTATTCCGCCTCCACCTTCCGCCGGCACGCGCGCGTCTTCCGCGAAGGGTTGAGCGCGCTGCCCCGCGTCCATCTCGCCTATGCGATCAAGGCCAATCCCAATGTCGCGGTGCTGCGCGTGCTGGCCGACGAGGGATACGGCGCGGACGTGGTATCGGTCGGCGAGATGCGCCGCGCCCTCGCCGCGGGCATGAAGCCGCAGGACATCGTGTTCTCCGGCGTCGGCAAGACCCGCGCCGAGCTTGCCGCCGCGCTTGAGGCCGGGATCGGCCAGTTCAACCTGGAGCTGGAGGAGGAGGGCGTCGTCCTCGCGGCACTGGCGCACGAACGCGGCCTGACCGCGCCGGCGGTGATCCGCGTCAACCCGGACGTCGATGCCGGCACCCATGCCAAGATCTCCACCGGCCGCAAGGAGAACAAGTTCGGCGTGCCCATCGACCAGGCGCCGGGCATGTTCGACCGGCTGGCGGGGCTGCCCGGTCTCGACCTGCGCGGCGTCGCCTGCCACATCGGCAGTCAGCTGGGTGATCTGGCGCCGCTGGAGGCCGCCTATGCCCGCATCGGCGAGCTGGTCGCGGAGCTGCGCGCCGCAGGGCACGGCATCAGCCGCGTCGACCTGGGCGGTGGCCTGGGCGTTCCCTACAAGCCCGGCGACGTGATGCCAGAGCCCGCCGCGTACGGTGCGATGGTCGCACGCGTCACGCAAGGCTGGGATGTCGAGCTGATGTTCGAGCCGGGCCGCGTGATCGCGGGCAATGCCGGCGTGCTGGTCACCGAGGTGGTGTGGGTGAAGCCCGGCGTGGCGAACCCTTATGTCATCGTCGATGCGGCGATGAACGACCTTGCCCGCCCGGCGCTCTACGATGCCTATCACGATTTCGTCGCGGTCAGGCCGAACGGCGAGAAGATGACCGCGAACATCGCCGGGCCGGTGTGCGAGACGGGCGACACCTTCGCGATGAACCGCGAGATCGACAAGGTCGTGTCGGGCGATCTCGCCATCTTCCGCACCGCCGGTGCCTATGGCGCGACGATGGCGTCCACCTATAACAGCCGTCCGCTGGTGCCCGAGGTGCTGGTCGAGGGCGAACGCTATGCCGTGGTCGCCGACCGGATCGCCGCCGAGACGATCCTGTCCGCCGAGCGCGTGCCGGACTGGCTGCAAAAATGAGCCTGCACAGCCTGCCGCTGTTCGTGCGGCTGGCAGGCCGCCCGGTGATCCTGCTGGGCGAGAGCGAGCCGGCGGAGGCCAAGCGCCGGCTGCTGGAACGCGCCGGCGCGGTGGTGGTCGGGGAAGATGCCGCCGCCGCGCTCGCGATCGTCGCGATCGAGGACGAGGCGACGGCGCTTGCCGCGATCGGCCGGCTGAAGGCGCGCGGCGTGCTGGTCAATGCGGTCGACCGGCCCGATCACTGCGATTTCACCCTGCCCGCGATCGTCGAGCGTGGTGCGGTGATCGTCGCGATCGGCACCGGCGGCGTCTCCGCCGGCCTGGCGGCGGCACTGCGCCAGCGGCTGGAGATGCTGTTGCCCGCGACGCTCGGCGCGCTGGCCGAGGGGTTGCATGCGGGTCGCGCGGCGCTGCGCGCGCGCTTTCCCGATGGGGCCGCGCGGCGGCGGGCGATCGGCGCGGCGCTGGCGGCGGGCGGTGCGCTCGATCCGCTGGGCGAGGCGCCCGATGTCGCGCGCTGGCTGGCCGATCCGGCGGCCGGGATCAGCCGGCATCACGTCTTTTGCCTCGCCTCGCGCGATCCCGACGCACTGACGCTGGCACAGGCGCGGGTGCTGGCCGCCGCCGACTGCGTGTATCACCGCGCCGACGTGCCGCCCGTGATCCTCGACCGGGCGCGTGCCGATGCGCAGCGTGTCGCCTGCGACACCGCGCCCGCCGATCCGGGGGCGGGTATCACCGTCGACCTGACCATGGCGCCAGGGGCGTGACGGGGTTCGCCTACCACATCGCCGGCGACCGTGCGGCGCCGGTGCCGGTCGACCGGGCACTGGGCGGCCACGACGGGGGCCTTGTCTGGGTGCATCTGGAAACCACCGACGAGCAGGCGCAAGGCTGGCTGCGCGAGACCGCCGCGCTGTCCGATTATGTCGTCGATGCACTGACCGCGACCGAGACGCGCCCGCGCTGTGAGGCGGTGGGCCAGGGCGCCTTCGTCAACCTGCGTGGGCGCAGTCGCGAGGAACTCGACACCTCCGACCTGCTCGCCTCGGTGCGGATCTGGGCGGTGAAGGGGCATGTCTTCTCCGTCACGCGCAAGCCGCTGATCGCGGTGGGGGCGGTGGAGGAAGCGGTAAAGGCCGGCACGATCCGCGACCCCGGCGACCTCATCACCAGCTTCGCCACCGCGATCACGCAGGATCTCGACCCCGATGTCGCCAATCTCGGCGACGAACTGGACGCGTGCGAGGAACAGCTGGACGCCACGCAGATCTTTGCCCTGCGCCGCACGGTCAGCCGGGTGCGCAGCACCGCGATCGGCTACAAGCGGTTCCTCAGCCCGCAGCGCGCGGCACTGGAGAAGCTGGCGTCGCTACCCGGCGACTGGCTGGACGATGACGACCGCCTGCATCTCGCCGGCGCCGCCGACCGCGCGGCGCGCATGGCCGAGGAACTGGACGCGATCCGCGAGCGCGCCGCCCTGCTCCACGAATGGTTGAGCGACCTGCGCGCCGAACAGATCGACAGCCGCTCGCTGATCATCGCGATCGTCGCGATGGTCTTCCTGCCGCTGACCTTCATCACCGGGCTGTACGGCATGAACGTCGAAGGGCTTCCCTATGCGAAGGCACCCTGGGCGTTCGACGCGATCCTGGGCGGGTGCGCGGTGATCGCGGCGGGGATCGTCATCTACTTCGTCCAGCGCCACTGGTTCGAGCGCTAGGCGCGGCGCCGATCACCCGCGGATCGAGCGCCACGCCTCGGCGATCTCCGCCATGCTGGTGGCGACGTCGCGGAACGGCTGCGGGTCCTGTCCCAGCGAGGCATCGACGATCTGCTTGCGCGCGCCGGCATAAAGCCGCGCCAGCGTGACCGACAGGTCGCCGCCCTGATCGAAGTCCAGGCCGTTTTCCAGCGCGAACAGGATCGCGGTGGCGCGCGTCACGCGCTCGCTCTTGCGCGCCAGCTGGCGGTTCTCGGTCGCCCAGGCGGCGGTGCGCAGCGCCGCGATCAGTTCCTCGTAGAGAAGCTGCACCAGCGCCGGCCCGTCCGCCATGGTGGAGCGGCCGACAATGTCGATCTGACGATAGGTGGCCGCCGGATCGGCGGCGAGGGCCGATGCGTACATCAGCTATCCTTGGTCCACATCTTGATCTGCTGGTCCATGAAGCTCTGGACCGACTTGTAGGCGCTGACCTTGCTGTTCATGCTGGCGAACTGGGCGGTCATGCGGGTAGTGGTGGTCTCACGCTGGTCGGTCAGCTTGTCCTGCGCCTGCGTGGTATCGCTTTGCGCTTCGTTCAGGCGCTTGGTGCTCGCATCCAGGCCATAGGTGGTGCTGCTGGCGGCGAGCTGGATCTTGCCGAGCTGCGCGGACAGACCCATCAGGTTGCTGCCGCTGGGCGCGAACATCGCCTCCACCGCATCCGGATATTTGGCCAGCACTTCGGACAGGCGCTTGGCATCGACTTGCAGCGCGCCGGTCTTCTCGTTGGTGGTGACGCCGATCTCCGCCAGCGTGGTCGGCGTGCCGTCGGTGAAGCTGCCCGGCACGACTTTGGTCAAGGTGATCGACTGGAGCGAGCGTTGCAGCGCCTTGGCCGCGGAATCGCTGCGCAGGTCGCCGGTGATCGGGTCCGTCGCCGCCTTCACGTCGGTCATCATCGAATTGACGGTGCTGACGAAGTCGGACACCACCGAGCTGAGCGCGGCGGTGGGCAGGGCGGCACCCAGCGTGACCGGCGTCGGGGAGGCCGATACCAGCGTCAGCTTCACGCCGTCGACCAGATCGTCCACCGTGTTGCTCGCGCGTTCGACATCGATCCCGTCGACGGTCAGCTCCGCATTGGCGGCGACGCCGGACAGCCGCGTGCCCGTAGCGCCGGTGCCGGTGCCGACATTCAGTGCCGACAGGCCCCCGGTGCCGCTGACCGTAAAGGCCTGCGCCGCGCCGGTCTTGCCCTTCATCGCCAGATAGGCGCTGCCATCGGCATTGGTGACCACCGAGGCGGTGACGCCGGCATTGGCGGCGTTGATCTTGGCCGCGATCTTGTCGATCGTCGCGTTTTCGGCATCGATGGTGATATCGATCGGCTTGGCCGCGCCGGGGGCAAAGCCGGTCATCGCCTTGCCATCGGCGCTGTAGGTCGCGGTGCCCAGTGTAATGGTCAGCGTACCGGTGCCGATGGCGGCGGTCTTCGACAGCGGCGTGGTGGTGGCGGCGGTCTGTGCGGTGGCCAGCGCATTCACCGTGATCGACTTGGACAGGCCGGCCAGTTTCGCGCCCGGCGTCCCGCTGGCGGTCAGCACTGCGCTGTTGGAACTGCTCGGCTGCGTCGCCAGCGTGCCGCCCTCGGTCAGCGACTTCAGTGCGGAGTTGAAGTCGGTGATGCCGCTCTTCAGCTTGGCGACCGCCGAGATCTGCGTGGTCAGCGTTTCCGACTTCGCCTTCAATGCGGCGGTGCGCGCGGCGAACTGCGCCTCGACCAGGCCGGGCACCAGCGTGCTGAGATCGACGCCGGACCCGGTGTTGAGCGAGGTGAACAGCGACTGCGCGGCCTTGGAGGTGGCCGACTGCGCCGCCGTCTTGGTCGTGGTTGCCGCCGTGGTCGGCGTCGTCGTCGTGCTGGTGACGGTGGACATGGCTCAGGCTCCGGCGCGCATTCCAAAGGGTAAACGGCCGGTAAGGGCCGGGCTTTAGCGAAATCAGGGTTGGGGAATGCCGTTTTCGTCGAAGCGGGCGCTGGTCGGCACGTCGATCGGCGGCTGCGCGGTGCCGCCGGCACGGGCGTTGAGGTTGAAGACGAAGGCGAGGACGACCGCGATCGCCTGGTACAGGTCGCCGCGCACCTCCTGGTTCTCGCGGCTGGTGTAATAGACGGCACGGGCAAGCTGCGGATATTCCAGGATCGGGATCTTCAGCTCGCCCGCCACGTCGCGGATCGCCAGCGCGCTGACACCGCGCCCCTTGGCAACGACGACGGGCACCTGATCGCGGCCGCGGTCATAGCGCAGCGCGACCGCGAAATGCGTCGGGTTGGTCAGGATGACATGCGCTTCCGCCACGGCGCTGCGCACGCTGCGGCGGGACATTTCGCGCTGCTTGGCGCGCATGTGCGCCTTGGCCTCGGGCGAGCCCTCGGTCTCCTTGTGCTCGTCCTTCACCTCCTGCTTGGACATCTTCAGCTTCTTGAACAGCTGGAAGATCTGGATCGGGATGTCGAAGCCGGCGATCAGGACAAGGCCCAGCGCCATGACCAGCAGGATGCCCATGAAGGTGTCGCCCAGCTCTTCCAGCGCGGTCGGCAGGTTGGATTGCGCCAGCCCCAGCGTCGCGCGTGTCGACGTCCACAGCATATAGCCGCCGATCGCGCCGAGCAGCACGACCTTGAACAGCGACTTGCCCAGCTCGATCCAGCCCTGCGGCCCCAGGATGCGCTTCAACCCCGTTGCCGGGTTCAGCTTGGACGGCTTGGGCGCCAGCATCTTGGTGTTGAAGGTCAGCGAGCCGAGACCCGCCTGGGACAGGATCGCAGCGAGCATGGTGATCGCGAACAGCGAGCCAAGCGCAGGCGCGAGGCGCCAGCCGGCCTGGACCAGTGGGCGGAACGGCTCGAAATCCTCCACATCGGCGTTGGAGAAGGTGAAGCTGGCCGCCATCACCGCGCGGCAGGCTGCGATCAGCGACGGCCCGAAGAACAGCATCCATGCGACACCGGCGAGAACGACAAGCGCAGCCCCGAGATCGCGGCTGCGCAGGATTTGGCCATCCTCCGCGGCTTTCTTGCGCCGCTTGGGTGTCGGGGCTTCTGTCTTGTCGCCACCCTCCTCGGACATGTCAGCGCAACACCAGGTTTTCCGCGGCGGCCAGCGCCTCGCGGATGATGACCAGCATGTAATCGCCCATCGCGGGGAAGGCGATGGCGAGCGCGATGACGCCGACCGCAAGGGCGGCCGGCAGGCCGACCGCGAACAGGTTCAGCGCGGGCGCGGCGCGGCTCATCATGCCGACGACGAGGTTCAGGCAGAGCAGCAGGAAGCCGACGGGCAGCGCCAGCAGCAGCCCGGCGAAAAAGGCATAGCCGCCGAAAAAGGCGATCTCGCGAAACTGTGCCGCGGTCATCCACGCCCGTCCGGGGGGCAGCGCGTCATAGCTTTTGACCACCGTGTCGACCAGCACCAGATGCCCGTCGACCGACAGAAAGAGCAGCGTCAGCATGACCGTGAAGAACTGGCCCAGCGCCTGGGACGAGCGGCCGTTGAGCGGATCGATCGTGGAGGCAAAGCCGATGCCCATCGATCCGCCGATCAGCTCGCTGGCGACCAGCGGCGCGGCGAACGCGACCTGCAGGATCAGGCCCAGCGCCAGCCCGACGCTGGCCTCGGCGGCGACCGACAGGATGGTGGTGACCGAGAAGATCACCGGCGGCGGCACGACGCGGTGGGTGGCCAGCACCAGGAAGGCGATCGCGCCCGCCAGGCTGACGCGCACCGGCAGCGGCACCGACACGGCGCCGAACACGGGTGCGGTGATGAAGGCGGCACCGACGCGGATCATCACGAACAGCACCGCCCAGATCTGCGGCTCGATGGCGAGCCCGAAGCCGAGCATCAGCGCACAAGGTCCGGGATACGCTCGAACATGCTGACGGTGAAATCGCTGAGCAGCCCCAGGATCAGCCCGCCGAAGATCAGGATGGCGAAGGCGACGACGATCAGCTTGGGGACGAAGGACAAGGTCGCCTCGTTGATCGAGGTCGCTGCCTGGATCATGCCGATGATCAAACCCGAGACGAGCACGGGCAACAGGATGGGCGCCGCGGCAAGCGCCAGCACCCACATCGTCTGGTTGGCGAGCGTCAGGAAATAATCGGCGTCCATCGTGGAGATGGCACTAAAGAATCAGGGTTAATTTTAGGTGGATGCAATGCTCCCTCTCCCCGGAGGGGAGAGGGAGCACCGCGTCACCCCTTCAAAGCCCGCGCCCGCGCCTCGGTCAGTTGTTCCAGCATGGTCAGCGGCACCGCACCGGCCTCAAGAATGTCGTGGAACTGCTTTAGGTCGAAACGGTCGCCCAAGATCTCCTGTGCCTTGGCCCGCGCGCGCAGCCAGCTCGCATGGCCGATCTTGTAGCTGCACGCCTGGCCCGGCATCGTGCAGTATCGCTCGATCTCGCGCTGCGAGCGGGGCCGCGCGAAGCCGACCGTGTCGACGAAATATTGCGTCCCCTGCTCGCGCGTCCAGCGCTTGGTGTGGATGCCGGTATCCGCGACCAGCCGTGCGGCGCGGAACAGGAAGGATTGCAGGTATCCGGCGCGCTCGATCGGCCCGGCATAGCCGCCCAGTTCGTCCGCCAGCTGCTCGGCATAGAGCGCCCAGCCCTCCAGATAGGCGCCAAAGAAGCTGATCTTGCGCAGCACATGCGTGTCGGCGCGTTGCGCGGTGGAGATTTGCAGGTGATGGCCCGGCACGCCTTCATGATAGGTGAGCGAGGGCAGCGTGTATTTCGGCCAGTCGGCGACCGACTTCAGGTTGATCCAGTAGATGGCCGGGCGCGAACCATCCAGCGGCGCGCGGTAGTAATAGCCATTGGACGCGCCGTCCTGGATCGCGGCGGGCACCGCCTTGATCTCCAGCGGCGCATCGGGCGCGTTGGTAAAGGCCTGCGGCAGCTTGGCCTGCATCGCGCGCACGCTGTCGTTCAGCCCGGCGATCAGCGCGGTGCGGCCGGCGGGCGTATCGGGATAAAGCTGTGCCGGCGTCGCATTGAGCGCGGCGAGGCGCGCGCCGACCGACCCCTTGGTCAATCCCTGCTGCTTCAGGATCGCATCCAGTTGGCTCGTCAGGTCGGCGACCTGTTCCAGCCCCATCTGGTGCACTTCGCTGGGCGACAGGGTGGTGGTGGTCGCCGCCGCCAGCGCGGCGGCGTAGATCGCCTCGCCCTGCGGTACCGCCCACAGCCCGGCATCCTTGCGGGCACCCGCCCGCAGCTTGCGGACGAGCGCGATCTGGCGGTCGAGCGCGGGGTAGACCTTGGCCCGGACGATCTCGGCGGCCTCAGCGGCATGGTCGCCCGCGATGTTCGCCTCGGCGGTGCGGCGGCGGATCGAATCGACCAGCGTGTTGGCCGCGGGCTGAGGCTGACGCAGCTTCATCATCTGGCCCAGCGCCAGATCGAGCGAGAAGTCGGGCGCGACAAGGCCGCGCTCCGCCTCCGCCGCCTGCACCGCGGTGTCGTTGTCGAGTGCGGTGCCCATCTGGTCGAGCCGGGCGATATAGGCGTCGGCATCGGCGGCATTGGCGACCGTGTGAGTCGAATCGAGAAAATCGGGCAGGTCGAAATACACGCCGCGCTGCTGCGTGATGCGATAGGGCTGGGTGGGCGCGTCGATGTCGAAGCGGGCGGGGCCGACCTGCTGCTGCTCGATCGAATACAGCACGACGTCGCGGTCGATCCTGCCTTGCGGCGACAGGCTATCCGGTTGAATCGCCCGCAATTCGCGCTCCGCCACCTGCGCACGCGCCAGACTGCGCCTGCGGCCGGCAAGTGAATTGTCGTCCAGCTTCGACTTCAGCCCCGCATTGGCGCCCTTGTCGAAGCCGAGCGAGGTGGCAAGCTCGGGCGATTCCTGCAGCGTCGTCGCCAGGATGGTGTCGAACGCCGCCGTCAGCCGGGCGTCGCCGGGTGCGGCCTGCGCCACGGCACGCGGCGCCAGCGCAAACGCGCTTGCAGCCGTGGTGGCGCCGATGAAATTGCGGCGATTCATGCGCTTGTCTCCCTGAACCTGTTATCCGGTGGCTAGCCGGTTCGGGTCTTCATCGTCCAGCTTCGTTGGTCGATTGTTGGGTGGTTCACGCGAAGCCGCGAAGCCGCGAAGAAGAAGGGGTTCACGCGGAGACGCGGAGACGCGGGGACGCGGAGGGGATTGATCGGCCGCACACGCACACACCCTCTCGGCCGGGAGACAAGCTGCTACCCATGATAAGAGAATGAGCCTGCGGCTCGGCGACACATCTCCGCGCCTCCGCGTCTCCGCGTGAACAAAAATCTTCGCGGCTTCGCGTCTTCGCGTGACTCAGATCAAACCCGCTCCACCGAGCCCACCACGTCGGTCGCCCGCAACGCCGCCATCAGGCGCATCAGATGGTGCACGTCGTGCACCTCGACGTCGATCATGTTGGTGTGGAAGCGTGCGTCGCGGGTGTCGAGGCGCAGGTTGATGATGTTGGCCTTGTGCGCGCCGATGACCGAGGCGAGCACGCCCAGCGCACCGGGCTCGTTCTTCACCATCACCGTGATGCGCGCGGTGGCGCCCTCGGTCTCGTCGCCCCAGGATATGTCGACCCAGGCGGTCTCGTCGTCCGAACGGTCGGCAAGCTCGCTGAGCACCGGGCACTGGATCGCATGCACCTCGATCCCGGCATCGGGACGGCGCACGCCGACGATGCGGTCGCCGGGCACCGGGTGGCAGCATTCGGCGAGTTCATAGGCGACGCCCGGCGTCAGCCCCTTGATCGAGATCGCGCTGGATTGCGGCGCCAGTTCGGCGACGTCGGCGCCTGCCGATCCGGGCATCAGCGCCTCCATCACCGCCGCGTCCGAGATGGTGCGGCGCGCGATGGCGACCATCAACTGGCCTTCATCCGACATCTTCAGCCGCTTCAGCGCCTCGGGAAGCGCATCCGCGCCGATCTGCGCGGGCAGGCGCTCGACGATATCCTCGTACAGCTTGGTGCCCAGCGTCACCTGCTCGGCGCGTTCCGCCTGGCGTAGATGGCGGCGGATCGCGGCCAGCGCCTTGCCGGTGATCGCGACGTTCAGCCAGTTGATCTGCGGCGTCTGTCCGGCCGAGCGCAGGATCTGCACCTGGTCGCCATTGTCGATCACCGTCGACAAGGGCACGACGCGGCCGTTGATCTTGGCGCCCACCGCCTGATCGCCCAGCGTGGTGTGCACGGCATAGGCGAAGTCGACCGGGGTGGCCCCCTTGGGCAACTGGATCAGCTCGCCCTTGGGCGTGAAGGCGAAGATGCGATCCTGATACATCGCCATGCGCGTGTGTTCGAGCAGCTCCTCGGGGCTGTCGGCGGTGTCGAGGATCTCGACCAGATCGCGGATCCAGCTCACCTGCTGGTCGTGGCGGGTCGCCTGCTTGTAGGTCCAGTGCGCGGCCAGCCCGTAATCGGCCTCGGCATGCATTTCGGGGGTGCGGATCTGGATTTCCACGCGCGCGTCGCGGGCATGGATCACGCTGGTGTGCAGCGAGCGATAGCCGTTGCGCTTGGGCGTCGAGATATAGTCCTTGAACCGCCCCGGCACCATCGGCCAGCTGCGATGGATGATGCCGAGCGTGCGGTAGCAATCCTCCTCGGTCGGCACGATGGCGCGGAACGCCATCACGTCCGACAGTTGCTCGAAACTGATGTGCCGTTCGGACATCTTGCGGAAGATCGAATAGGGATGCTTTTCGCGGCCCGTCACCTCCGCCTCCACGCCGGCGCGCGAGAGCAGCAGCTTCAGGTCCAGTGCGATGCCGTTGATCCGGTCGTCGCCACCCTCCTTCATCTGCGCCAGCCGGCGGGAGATCGACTCATACGCCTCGGGTTCGAGCTGCTGGAAGGCGAGCGTCTGCATCTCCTTCATGAACTCGTACATGCCGATCCGCTCGGCGAGCGGGGCGTAGATGTCCATCGTCTCCTTCGCGATGCGCCGGCGCTTCTCGGGCTTCGCGATGTGATGGAGGGTGCGCATATTGTGCAGCCGGTCGGCCAGCTTCACCAGCAGCACGCGGATGTCGTCCGACATGGCGAGCAGGAACTTGCGCAGGTTTTCCGCCGCGCGCTCGTTCTCGGTCTGCGCCTCGATCTTGGACAGCTTGGTCACGCCGTCCACCAGTCGCGCGACATTGGGCCCGAACAGCCGCTCGATCTCCTCGGGCGTGGCGACGGTGTCCTCGATCGTGTCGTGCAGGATCGCGGTGGCAATCGTCACATCGTCCAGATGCAGGTCGGTCAGGATGCCCGCCACCTCGATCGGATGGCTGAAATACGGGTCGCCGGAGGCCCGTTTCTGGCTGCCATGCGCCTGCATGGAAAAGACATAGGCGCGGTTCAACAGCGCCTCGTCGGCCTCTGGATCGTAGTCGAGCACGCGGTCGACGAGTTCATACTGGCGGAGCACACCCCATAGATGGCGTCACCGCGCGCTGCTTTGCAATATATTTGATGCGATCAGGGTGATCGGGGCGACGTGACGGGGCGCTTCAACCGGGCGAGGCGGGGCGCCCGCGATCGGTGCGATGGTTGAGGAAGCGGATCTGGCGGTTGGGAAAGTCGATCGCCACCCGCCGGAACAGGCGCAGCACGTCCATGCCGAGCAGCAGCGCGGGCTTGTCGCCCAGCCCCAGCCGGTCGAACGCCGCGCTGTCGGCAAAGCCCATCGGCACGCCTGCGAAGCGGATGCCGCCGACCACCAGATCGTCGGCGAGCAGCGACGGCGCGACTAGCGACTGGCCGGTCACCGAGGTGAGCGTGACGGCGGGCAAGGTCCGTTGCCGCCGGGTCATCGCGTTCAGCAGCGCGCCGTTGCCGATGCTGTAGGGGGTGCCGGTGTCGATCACCACCGCGATGCGGGTGCCGCGCCACGCGGCATCGGTGACGATCAACTGCCCCAGCCGCGACCGGGCGGTGATGACGATCTCGTCCGCCGCCCCCTTTCGCGCGCGGCGCGGGGCGGGGATCAGCGTCATCTGGTCGCGATCGAAATCGATGGTGACCGCATGGTCCTGCAACGCATCGATGCCGAGCAGCCCTTGCGCCCCGATATGCTGCGCGGCTAGCGCGGGCGCGACCACGCCGCGTGGCGGCAGGCTGCTGACCCGAAGCGCGGGGATGATCGCGGTTTCCACCGGCATGATGCCGGTCAGCGCGACGATGCGCGCACCGGGGCCGGCGGTCAGCCCCAGCACCCCCGCCAATTCGCGCGCGATCACGGTGCGCTCCGCCCCGGTATCGATGACGAAATGCCAGGGGCCGCGCGCGCCGATCATTACCGGCACGGTCATGCGCTGCTCCACCGCGCCCAGTTGCAGCAACGTCTCGTCAGGGATGGGGAGCGGCGGCGGCGTCGAGGGCGGGATGACCAGCGGCACATGCTGGGCGGGTGCCGAAGCGGCTGCAATCGTAAGAGAAAAGGCGGCAATCGCACGCTTCATGCTGCGCAACATGCGCGCAGCATTTGCCAACGCCAAGCCTATAATAATCCCTCTCCCCTAACGGGGAGCATCAGGTAAACAGCGCCCCGCGCTGTTTAGTCCATGCCGGGGGCATGGACGGCCTGATGCTGGAGGGGCCCGCCGCGCAAGCGGTGGGAGGGTGAGGGGCCGCCAAGCAGCGCAACATTCGAGCTTCTCCCGCTACAAAGGAAGGCTTGAAGCAGGATCACATCACCTTGATCTGTTCGGACCGATACAGTGCCACGCGTAGCGACCTGTCTCTCGATACGCGGCTGCGCCGCTACTCGACCACTATTTGAGACGAACGAAGGGGCGGGTGGATCACCCCGATGTCATCCAACCCCAACTCCCCGCCACCCTAATCCACCCGCATCGCCTCCGCCGCCAGCGCCTCCGCCTCGATCAGCAACGCATCGTCGCCGACTGTGGTGGACACCTTCTCCCGCCCGATCAGCACCAATACCGGCACCGCCAGCGGGCTGACCCGTTCCAGATTGACGTGCAGCATCGTCCCCGCCGCGCGGTCGAGCAGATGCGCGAGACGCCCGACATCGGTCATCCGCGCGCGGGCATCGTCCCATGCGGCCTGCAGCAGCAGGTGGCTGGGCTCGTATTTGCGCAGCACGTCGTAGATCAGGTCGGTCGAAAACGTCACCTGTCGCCCCGATTTGCGGCGGCCGGGATGCTGGCGCTCGACCAGCCCGCCGATCACCGCCACCTCGCGAAACGCGCGTTTGAGCAGGTGCGACTGCTGCACCCAGTCGACGAACTCATGTTCCAGAATGTCGGAGGAGAACAGGCTGGCGGGATCGATGATCTTTTCCAGTCCATAGCACGCCAGCGCATAGTCATTCGCGACGAAGCCGAGCGGCTTCAGCCCCTGCGCTTCCATCCGCCGGGTGATGAGCATGCCCAGCGACTGATGCGCATTCCACCCCTCGAAGCTGTAGGCGACCATGTAATGCCGCCCCTCGCGCGGAAAGGTTTCGACCAGCAGCTGGCCGGGGGCGGGCATCATCGAGCGGCGGCTCTGGATCGCCAGCCAGTCGCGCACATCCTCCGGAAAGCGGTGCCATTCGTCCGGTAATGCCAGAAAGTCGCGCACCCGTGCGGCAAGGCTGGTCGACAGCGGCATGCGGCTGCCGCCATAGCTGGGGATGCGCGCCGGGCGGCTGGTCGCACGGACGATCAGGTCCTCGGTATCGATCGTCTCCACCTCCAGGCTGAGCCCGGCGAAGAAGAAGGTGTCGCCCGGCGCCAGCGTGGCGGCGAAGCCTTCCTCCACCTTGCCCAGATTGCGGCCGTTGCGGAACCGCACCTTCAGCATCGTCGCTTCCACGATGATCCCGGCGTTCAACCGGTGCTGCGCGATGAATTGCGGGTGGCTGACCCGCCACAGCCCGTCCGCCTGCTGGGTCAGCCGCTTGAACCGGTCATAGGCGCGCAAGCTGTAGCCGCCGTCGCGGATGAACCCCAGCACCCGGTCGAACAGGTCGTCGGTCAAGGCGGAATAGGGCAGGGCGGAGCGGATCTCGTCCAGCAACGCGGCCTGATCGAACGGCGCGGCGCAGGCGCAGGCCATCACATGCTGCGCCAGCACGTCGAGCGCCCCGGGGCGGAACAGGTCCGGGTCCAGCTCGCCCGCCTCCACCGCATCGAGCGCGGCACGCGCTTCCAGATATTCGAAGCGGTTGCCGGGGACGAGGATCGCCTCGCTCGATTCGTCCAGCCGGTGGTTGGCGCGCCCGATCCGCTGGAGCAGCCGCGACGACCCCTTGGGCGCGCCCATCTGGATCACGCAGTCGACATCGCCCCAGTCGACCCCCAGGTCGAGGCTGGAGGTGGCGACCAGCGCGCGCAGCTTGCCTGCCGCCATCGCCGATTCCACCTTGCGCCGGGCCTCCAGGGCCAGGCTGCCATGATGGACGCCGATCGGCAGGCCCTTGTCGTTCGCCTTCCACAGGTCCTGGAAGATCAGCTCGGCCAGACTGCGCGTGTTGCAGAAGATGATCGCGGTACGGTGGGCCTCGATCTCGCGCATCACCTGTGCCGCGGCATAGCGGCCCGAATGCCCCGCCCAGGGCACCCGGTCCTGCGGCAACAGGATCGAGATGTCGGGCGGTGCGCCCGCCTCGCCCTGGACCAGCGATACCGCATCGATGTCGCCGTCGGGCGCCAGCCAGGCGCGGTAACCGTCGGGGTCCGCCACCGTCGCCGACAGTGCGACCCGCCGCAAATCCGGCGCCAGCCGCTGGAGCCGCGCCAGCGCCAGCGCCAGCAGGTCGCCGCGCTTGCCCGTGGCAAAGGCATGGACCTCGTCCACGACGATGGTCTTCAGCCCCGCGAACAGGGTCACGCTGTCCGGGTAGCTGAGCAACAGCGACAGCGATTCTGGCGTGGTCAGCAGGATGTGTGGCGGCTTGGTGCGCTGGCGCGCCTTGCGGTCGGACGGGGTGTCGCCGGTGCGCGTCTCCACCCGGATATCTACCCCCATCTCCTCGATGGGGCCCAGCAGGTTGCGCTGGATATCCACCGCCAGCGCCTTCAACGGCGAGACATAGAGGGTGTGGAGCCCTTGCGCCGGCGCATCTATCAGGTCGACCAGCGTCGGCAGGAAACCGGCCAGCGTCTTGCCCGCGCCCGTCGTCGCGACCAGCAGCGCGTGTCGCCCGGCCTGCGCCTGTTCCAGCATGGCGAGCTGATGCGCGCGCGGCCGCCAGCCGCGGTTCTCGAACCAGCGCGCCAAGGGCGCGGGAAGCGTCAGTGCCGGGTTCGGTCCGTCGTGCCCTGGTCGTACAGGTCGCGCGTCGCCTGTTCGGTCTGGCGCAGCTTCGCTTTCGACGTGCGGTTCTTCAGCATCGCCCAGCCGATCGCCAGGGCGAGCAGGATCGGACCGAGGATCACCACCGTGCCCCAAAGGCCACCTTCCATCAGGACTCTCCTTCATCGCTGTCATGATCAACGATATAGGGGCGATGTTCGATCCGTGACGGCACCGAAACCGTGGCCCACGCGTAATTCGGTGCATGGCAAAGCTAGGCGACTGGATCGAACCGCACCCCCACGGCATCTATGTGCGGCCTGCGGACGCATGGGTGGACCCCTCCGAACCGGTGCCCCGCGCGCTGGTGACGCATGGCCATGCCGATCATGCGCGCGGCGGGCACCAGACGGTGTGGGCGACGCCGGAAACGCTGGCGATCATGGCCTGTCGGTACGGGCCGCAGAATGGTGTGCCCGTCGCCTATGGCGAAACGATCCGGCTGGGCGAGGTGGAAGTGGGCTATGTCCCCGCCGGTCATGTGCTGGGATCGGCGCAGATCGTGCTCGACTATCGTGGCGAACGGGTGGTGGTGTCGGGCGACTACAAGCGTCGCCTGGATCCCACCTGCGCGCCGTTCGAGCCGGTGTCCTGCGACGTCTTCGTGACCGAGGCGACGTTTGCGCTGCCCGTCTTCCGCCATCCCGATACCGGCGACGAGATCGACAAGCTGATCGCGCGGCTGCACGCGAACCCCGATCGCTGCGTCGTCGTCGGCGCCTATGCGCTCGGCAAGGCACAGCGCGTGATCGCCGAACTGCGCGCCCGCGGCCATCGCCAGCCCATCTACATTCACGGCGCGCTGGCGCGTCTGTGCGACCTCTATGTGCAGCATGGCGTTGATCTTGGAGAATTATTGCCGGTCGCCGACACGCCCAAGGCGGCCATGACCGGACACGTCGTCGTCTGCCCCCCCGGCGCCCTCAACGACCGCTGGTCCAGACGCCTCCCCGACCCCATCACCGCCATGGCCAGCGGCTGGATGCGCATCCGCCAACGCGCCCGGCAAAAGAACATCGAGCTCCCCCTTATCCTGTCCGACCACGCCGACTGGGACGAACTGACCGACACCCTGACCGAGATCGCGCCGAAGGAAGTCTGGGTGACCCATGGTCGGGAGGAGGCGTTGGTTCACTGGTGCATGACCCGCCAGATCAAGGCGCGCGCGCTGGCGCTAGTAGGGTTTGAGGATGAGGATGATTGAGTGAAGGCGTCGCCGGCCTTTTCTCAATCTGCCGTACCATTCCAATTTGGATTAGCAGTGGTCGTGACGACTGCATCAATCAAGATAAAACTTAGAAATAACATGATCTTAATTGCAAGATCATGGCAATGTGATTATGTTCATGATGATTTATCACGTGCAAGCGGTGTGTCCTGAAAGATACACGACATTCAATTTGCTATAAGTCGCGCTATCATTTCGTTTGAAATCGTTTTGAAACTTGGCAGCTATGACTGTCTCTTGCTCCCAAAGCAAAATTTAAATGAGCAAGCGGTGATTTTAGGCAATCACAATAAGTTATCGAAACGGGGACCAATATGATGGGAAATAAGATCTATCGGCGGCGGGTGTTGGGGCGAGGCGTTGCCATTCGTGCGATCACCTTGGCCGGAGCAGGTATCAGCGTTATCGGTATGGCGGCACCTGTGGCAGCACGCGGCGTTGCTGATCCGGCGATCGCAAATGCCGTAGATCGGGGGGGCGTTAACTCATCGGCTGGCATCGAAGGGGGATCATTGCAACCCGTTCCACAGCAGTCGCAAGGTGTTTCGGATCAAGAGAATGCGTCTGCCGATCAGGATGACGGCGTCATCACCGTTACGGGATCGCGTATTCGCCGCCGGGAACTCGTGGGGCTTGAACCAGCAACCTCACTGGATCAGGCCTATCTTCAGAACCGGAACCTGACCAACGTCGCCGACGCGCTAAACGAACTGCCGCAATTTAGAGGCAGCGTTACCCCATCGGGTGAGCAGGCGTCTTACGGCAACGGCGTCAACTTCGTTAACACGTTCGGCCTTGGATCGAACCGCACGCTGACGCTGATCAATGGTCGCAGGTCGGTATCGTCCAACGTTCCTTCGCAATTCGGCCCCGGCGGGCCCGGCGTTCAGGTCGACCTGAACATCATTCCGACCTTGGCGATCGAACGTACGGAAAGCCTGTCTGTGGGCGGTGCACCCGTTTACGGATCAGACGCCATTTCTGGCGTGCTGAACGTCATCATGCGGCGACGTTTCGATGGTGCGCGCTTCTCGGCCACGTCAGGCATTTCCGAACAAGGTGACGCCTTCAACTACAACTTTTCCGGCCTTGTTGGCAGCGACTTCGCCGAAGGTCGCGGCAATGTCATGGTGGCGGCCTCCTTTGATCGCCTCAACGGCCTGCGCGGTATCGATCGTGCATTTATCCGACAGAATCTTGGATCCCTCAACAATTGTTCGGGAACGGCCGCGCCGGGCAATGACGGTCGCGTCAATCCCAACATCCCCTGCAACAACGGCGCAACCGACGGCGTTCCCGGGCGCATCCTGTTCCGCAATCTTACATCGCCGTTCCTGTCGTCAGGGGGCGTCATCATCAATGGCGATACCGGGGGACGCACCGGTCTCCAATTCGACGCCGCCGGGCGGATTGTTCCCGTGACGTCAGGTACGCGGCTGACCGGATTCTTCCAATCAGGCGGTAATACGTACCAGACCTCCGACCAGACGCAGATCACTAGCAATCTACAACGGTTCTCGACCTACGCGACGGCATCTTACAAGCTGGCCGATGCTGCGGAAGTGTTTACCGAAGTCCTGTATTACAAGGGACGGGCAGAACAACTCGGGAACGCGCCGACGTTCAATACGTTCGTCTTCGATCCAGACACCAGCGGTGGGCTGACGTTCGATACGGCAACGGTGCCGTTCCTCAACGCAGCGGATCGCACCCTTTTGCTGAGTCGCGGTATTACATCTCTTAATCTCTCGCGATCCAATGAAGATCTCTTTGATCAGAGCGCTATATCCGAAACTGAGTTGAAGCGTGGCGTTATCGGGCTGCGTGGCGATTTCAAGGCTATCGGCCGTCAGCTCAATTATGAAGCGAGCTTCAACTACGGCACCAATCAAATCCAGAATTTTTCCCGTCAGATCAATCAACAGCGGTTCATTAACGCAGTCAGTGTCACGCAAGGCACTTCAGGCCCTGTTTGTTCGGTAACGCCGACCGTGCCGGTGGCGCCCGACCAACCGGTGCAGCCGATTGCGGATGCGCGTTGCGTACCGTTGAATCTGTTCGGCGTTCGTCAAGCTTCCGCCGCGGCACTGGCCTATATCAGTGAGAATACCGTCGATACGGCACGACTGGATCAATGGGTATTCAATGCGAATATCGGTGGCGACCTGATTGACCTGTGGGCAGGATCGATCGGATTCAATCTCGGTTACGAACACCGCAATGAAAAGGCTGCCTTTACCCCAGACAGCTTTACGCAATTCGGCGGTGGTCGTGGATCGGCCGTCGCGCCGACTGCCGGTCAGTTTAACGTCGACGAAGTGTTCGGCGAAATACTGGTTCCTCTTATATCGCGGGACAACAATATACCGGTAATCACGTCGGCGGAGGTTTTCGGGCGCGGCCGGTATGTCAACAACACGGTCAATGGTGAATTTACCTCCTGGGCGGCAGGGGGGCGTATCGGGTTATTCGATACGCTACAGTTCCGCGGCAATTTCACCCGCTCGTTCCGCGCGCCAGCGATCACCGAACTGTTCCTTCCACAAAGTCCTACACAGGTCCGCCCGCTGGACCTGTGTACTGCGGCGAATCGCAACGCCGGCCCGGTTCCGGCCGTGCGCGCCGCAAATTGTCAGGCGTTCCTTCAGGCGACCGGAAATGATCCGGCAAGCTACGTTCTGTTGGCGTCGCAAGCTTCGGTTGCTGGACTGAATGGCGGCAATCCTCAACTGGCGAACGAACAGGCCGACAGCTATACGTTCGGGACGATCTTCCAGCCGTCTTTCGTCCGCGGGCTGACGATCACGGCGGATTACGTGAACATCAAGATCAAGGGGCCGATCGAGAGTCTCGATACCGACCAACTGAGCCAAGGTTGTTTCGACAATGTGAACTTTGATAAGTCTAATCCGCGTAGCGGCAACGAGTTCTGCCGGCAGTTGGGCTTCGCTGCCAATGGCCAGATCCCAAATTCTCCGACCAATCCCGCGGTGCGGTCCGGCTACGTTAACGGCCAACAGGTCAGGTTCGAGGGCATCACCGGCGTTCTGGATTATCAGACCCGGCTCGACGGGTTGAACATTCCAGGGACGCTGAATCTTGGCGCTGATGTCCTTTATGTGATGCGTCGTGTGAACGACATCACCGGCGTTGCCCCTCGGCGATCGGATGGCCTCATCAGCAACAGTGATCCGCGCATCTCGGGGCAGGCGCGTGCGTCGTACGCGAACGACAGTTGGGGAATTGCTGCCTTTGCTAATATCGTGGGACGGCAGATTGTATCGCTACAGAATAGAGGGCCAAGCCCTAATGATACCCGGGAGTTTGACCATTTCGATCCCTATGCAACGATTAATATGAATGTGTTCTTCCTGACTTCTGACGACTCGAGGTTCAATATATCCGTAACGAACCTCTTCAATCGTCAGGGTCAAGAATATTATGGGGTACTGATCCCGCTGTCGATCAATGACCAGATCGGACGTCGCTTCTCGGTAAGCTTCGTAAAGAACTTCTGATAGACATGATGGGGCGGGTAGAAATTTTCTACCCGCCCCATATTTATCTGCTCAGCGCGTCCGACGATATCACCCCACCCTCAACACCAACCGGCCATCCCCCTCATCGACGTGCACCGTGGCACCGTCCTTCACCTCGCCACGCAGGATCGCCTCGGCCAGCGGGTCCTGCAGATAGCGTTGCACCGCGCGCTTCAGCGGCCGGGCGCCATATACGGGATCGTAGCCGACACGGCCCAGCCAGGCACGGGCGGCGTCGGTCAGGTCGAGCGTCACCTTGCGATCCGCCAGCAGCTTGCCGACGCGGCCGATCTGAATGTCGACGATCGGGCCCATATGCGCCTGACCCAGCCGGTGGAACAGGATCACCTCGTCCAGCCGGTTGAGGAATTCCGGGCGGAAATGCGCACGGACGATCTCCATCACCTGCGGCTCGACGGTTTCCACGTCCTGGCCTTCTTCCAGGGTCGCCAGATATTGGCTGCCCAGGTTGCTGGTCAGGATGATGAGCGTGTTCGAGAAGTCGACGGTGCGGCCCTGACCGTCGGTCAGGCGGCCATCGTCCAACACCTGAAGCAGCACGTTGAACACGTCGCCATGCGCCTTCTCCACTTCGTCGAACAGCACCACCTGATACGGCCGGCGCCGCACGGCCTCGGTCAGCACGCCGCCCTCCTCATAACCGACATAGCCGGGAGGGGCGCCGATCAGCCGGGCGACGGCGTGCTTCTCCATGAACTCGCTCATGTCGATGCGCACCATCGCGCTGGCGTCGTCGAACAGGAACTCGGCGAGCGCCTTGGTTAGCTCGGTCTTGCCCACGCCCGTCGGCCCCAGGAACAGGAAGCTGCCGAGCGGCCGGTTGGGATCCTGTAGCCCGGCCCGCGCACGCCGCACCGCGGTGGCGACCGCGCGCACCGCATCGGCCTGACCGATGACGCGCTGGCCGAGCACCGCCTCCATCTTCAGCAGCTTCTCGCGCTCGCCCTCCAGCATCCGGTCGACCGGCACGCCCGTCCAGCGGCTGACCACGCCGGCGATATCGTCCGCGGTCACCTCCTCGCGCAGCATCGCGCCCTTGGTGGTCGCCGCCGCCTCCGCCAGCTGCTTTTCCAGCGTCGGAATGCGGCCGTAGGACAGCTCGCCCGCGCGTGCGAGGTCCCCCTGCCGCTGCGCCTGCTCCAGCTCCAGCCGCGCGGCGTCGAGCTGTTCCTTCAGCTTGGCCTCACCCGCAATCTTGTCCTTCTCCGCCTGCCAGCGCGTGGTCAGTTCGGCGGACTGCTGTTCCAGATTGGCGAGTTCGCCTTCCAGCGTTTCCAGCCGGTCGACCGAGGCGGCATCCGTTTCGCGGCGCAACCCTTCGCGCTCGATCTTCAGGCGCAGGATCCGGCGGTCGAGCGTTTCGATCTCCTCGGGCTTCGATTCCACCTCCATGCGGATGCGGCTGGCAGCTTCGTCCATCAGGTCGATCGCCTTGTCGGGCAGGAAGCGGTCGGTGATGTAGCGGTTCGAAAGCGTCGCGGCCGACACCAGCGCGCCGTCGGTGATGCGCACGCCGTGGTGAAGCTCGTACTTCTCCTTCAGCCCGCGCAGGATGCTGATCGTGTCCTCCACGGTCGGCTCACCGACGAAGACCGGCTGGAACCGCCGCTGGAGCGCCGGGTCCTTTTCCACATATTTGCGGTACTCATCGAGCGTGGTCGCGCCGACGCAGTGCAATTCGCCGCGAGCAAGCGCGGGCTTCAACAGGTTGCCCGCATCCATCGCGCCTTCGGATTTGCCCGCGCCGATCAGCGTGTGCATCTCGTCGATGAACAGGATGATGTCGCCCTCGGCGGCCTTCACCTCGTCCAGCACGCCCTTCAGCCGCTCTTCGAACTCGCCGCGATATTTCGCGCCTGCGATCAACGCGCCCATGTCCAGCGCCATCAGGCGGCGGTCCTTCAGCGTGTCGGGCACGTCGCCATTGGCGATGCGCAGCGCCAGCCCCTCGGCGATCGCGGTCTTGCCCACGCCGGGTTCGCCGATCAGGGCCGGGTTGTTCTTGGTGCGGCGGGCCAGGATCTGGATGGTGCGGCGAATCTCCTCGTCGCGGCCGATCACCGGGTCGAGCTTGCCGTCGCGGGCGGCCTCGGTCAGATCACGCGCGAACTTCTTCAGCGCGTCATAGCGGTCCTCGGCGCCTGCGGTGTCTGCCGTACGCCCCTGGCGCAGTGTGTTGATCGCGCCGTTCAGCGCCTCCGCGCGAACGCCACCGCTCGCCAGCGCCTTGCCGGCCGGGGTCGTCCCCGCCAGGGTGAGGGCGAGCAGAAGCCGCTCCACCGTGACGAAGCTGTCACCCGCCTTTTGCGCCACCTGTTCAGCCTGATCGAGCACGCGGACCAGATCATTGTCGAGGCCCGGCGATCCCTGCGCGCCCGAACCGCTGACAGCGGGAATTTTTGCGAGGGCGGCATCCGTTTCGGCCGCGACGCGGCGCGCATCGCCACCGGCGGCCTGGATCAAGCCGCTGGCCATGCCCTGATCGTCTTCGATCAGCGCCTTTAGCAGATGTTCGCTGCCGATCCGCTGATGGCCCATGCGAATGGCGACGGTTTGGGCGGCTTGCAGAAAGCCCTTGGCCCGGTCAGTAAATTTTTCGAGGTTCATCTGGAGTCCCTGTATCTATTGGGTGTCAGATGGTGTTGCTTCTGGGCAACACAAGGGCAGTTTTCAGTGTTGAAATTTGTCTTCGCATCCCGTTGCACCCCCAAACAGGCCGATATAGTCTCACAGGACACCAGATCGGGGGAAGTTCATGCACGTCAAGGTTCTTGCGCTTAGCGGCGCCGCTCTCATCGCCCTTGGCGCGCCTGTTGCCGCACAGACGGCAAAGCCGGTTCCTGCCGCCACGCTCGTCAACCAAGTCAATATTCCTTATCAGCAATTCACGTTGCCTAACGGGTTGCGCGTGATCGTTCACACCGATCGCAAGGCCCCGATCGTCGCGGTCAGCGTCTGGTACGATGTCGGCGCCAAGCATGAGCCCAAGGGTTCGACGGGCTTTGCGCATCTGTTCGAGCATCTGATGTTCAACGGCAGCGAGAACGCACCGGGCGATTTTTTCGAGCCGCTGAAGCAGGTCGGGGCTACTGACTTCAACGGCACGACCAGTTCGGATCGAACCAATTACTTCGAAACGGTGCCCACGGCCGGACTGGACCGCGCATTGTTCCTGGAATCGGATCGCATGGGCTATCTGCTTGGCGCGATAACCCAGGCGAAGCTCGACGAGCAGCGTGGCGTGGTGCAGAACGAGAAGCGGCAGGGGGACAACCAGCCCTACGGTCTTACGGGATACAAGGTGACGGAAGGGTTGTTTCCTGCCGACCACCCGTACGGGCATGACACGATCGGTTCGATGGCCGATCTGGATGCCGCCAGCCTGGACACGGTGAAGAACTGGTTCCGCAATCACTATGCCCCCAACAACGCGGTGCTGGTGCTGGCCGGCGATATCGATGTCGCCACTGCCAAGCCGCTGGTCGAGAAGTATTTCGGTGCGATCAAGGCCGGTCCGAAAACGGTGACGCGGCCTGCTCCCGTGCCGACGCTGCCCGCGCCCAAATCGGAGACGATCAAGGACCGGGTCGCTGCGGTGATGGTCAGCCGGTATTGGGCGATTCCCGGTGGTGACCATCCTGACGCCGCAGCACTTGGCGTCGCCGGCGCGGTGCTGGGCGGCCTTGCGTCCAGTCGGCTCGACAATGCCTTGGTCAAGAAGGAGAAACTTGCGGTCAACGTGTCCGCTTATGCGGGCAGCGAGGCGCAGGTGGGTACCTTTGGCATCCGCGCCATCGTGCGACCGGGGGTGGACCCTGCACTGGTCGGCCGGCGGATCGATGCAATTCTCGCCGATTTCCTGAAGAACGGGCCGACGGCCGACGAGGTGAACCGCGTCGTGACGACGCAGGCGGCAGCCACGATCCGTGGGCTGGAGTCGGTCGGCGGCTTCGGCGGCAAGGCCGTGGCGCTGGCGCAGGGTGCATTGTTCTACGGCGATCCCGGCTTCTACAAAAAGGAACTGGCGGCGCTGGCCGCACAGACGCCCGCCAGTGTGAAGGCCGCAGCCAATCGGTGGCTGACCCGGCCGGTCTATGCGTTGACGGTCGAGCAGGGTCCGCGCGATGCGTATGAGGAGGCCAAGGTGCCGCCGCGCGCCGATGTGGCCCCCGCGGCTGAAACGCCGGTTCAGGGTACGCGAGGTCCCATTCCGGCACTGGGCAAGGTCAAGGGGCTGAGCTTCCCTGCCGTTCAGCGCACGACGCTGAGGAACGGCATCGAACTGGTCTATGCGCAGCGCAGCGCCGTGCCGGTGACGCAGGTTGCCTTGTCGTTCGATGCGGGCACCGCCGCGGACGTCGCCGACAAGCTCGGCACGCAAGGGTTGACGCTGGCGATGCTGGACGAGGGCGCGGCGGGGCTCGACTCGATCCAGATCGCCGAGGCGAAGGAGCGGCTGGGTGCCTCGATCGGCAGCGGGAGCAGTGCCGATCGTACGACGATGAACCTGCAGGTGCCCAGTGCCAACCTGGCCCCCGCACTCGACCTGTTCGCCAAGATCGCGCGCGAGCCGACCTTCTCGGAAACCGAGCTGGCGCGCGTCAAGCAGCAGGCGCTGGCGGGAATCGCGCAGGAGTTGACCAACCCGAGCGGCCTGGTCGGTCGCGTGGTGCCGCCGCTGGTCTATGGCCCGGCCTATCCTTATGCCAAGGCGCAGGGTGGTGGCGACCCGAAGGCGGTTGCGGCGTTGACGCGTGCCGATCTGCTGGCGTTCCAGCAGGCCTGGCTCCGTCCCGACAAGGCCAAGCTGTTCGTGGTCAGCGATCGTCCGCTGGCCGAGGTGAAGGCGGCGCTGGATACGGAATTCGGTGACTGGCGTGGCACCGGCCAGGCCGGCATCAAGGATTTCTCGGTCGGAATGTCCCCGGCACAGCCCAAGATCCTCTTGGTCGATCGCCCCGACAGTCCGCAATCGATGATCGTCGGTGCGATCCCCACCGGCCTGAAGGGGACCGAGGACCTGTTGCCGGTCAACACGGCGAACGACGCGCTGGGCGGCGGCTTCCTGAGCCGGATCAACATGGATCTGCGTGAAACCAGGCACTGGTCCTATGGCGCGCGGGGCGGCTTCCAGACCGCGGCAGAGGCGGCGCCTTATCTTATCAGTGCGCCGGTGCAGGCGGACAAGACGGGGCCGGCGCTGGCATCGGCGCGCGAGGACGTGGTGGCGTTCCTGGGGAAGGAGCCGATGACGCAGGAGGAGTTCGACCGCGCGATCAATGGCGGAATCAATTCCTTGCCGGGCGATTACGAAACGTCCGACGCGGTGCTGGGCGCGATGCAGTATAACGACCTGTTGAAGCGGCCGGACGATTACCAGACGACGCTGGCGGCGCGGTATCGTGGCATGACGCGTGACCAGTTGAACGGCGCGATCCGGTCCGCGCTGGACCCCAAGCGCACGATCTGGGTTGTGGTGGGAGACGCAAAGCAGGTCCGTCCGCAGCTTGACGGGCTTGGCCTTGCGGTCGAGACCGTGTCTGCCGCATCGGTGGCAGGCGCGGCCGCCGCGGCACCCGCCGCTGCGGCCAAGTAAGGAGAGTATGCATATGGCCGAGATCGACGGCACCTGGGATTGCACCGTCAAATCCCCGCTGGGCGACCAGAACATGACGATGACCGTGCAGACCGACGGCGGTAGCTTCACGGGCACCAGCAGCGGCGCGATGGGCAGTGCCGATGTGCAGGGTGAGGCGAACGGCAACACGATCACGTGGAAGATGTCGATCACCGTGCCCATGCCGATGACGCTGGATTGCGAGGCAACGGCCGATGGCGACACGCTGACCGGATCGGTGGGCGCAGGCGCCTTTGGCAGCTTCCCGCTATCGGGTACGCGTCAGGCCTGAGGCCGGACGGTACCGGCGCGCTATAAGGGCGGTCCGCGGCAACGCTGCGGGCCGCCTTTTCGGTTGACGCAAAGGACCCGCTGCGCCGATCCTGCCGGCGGGGAGATGGCGTCATGGGGGCGTATCGAGCAAGAGGGTACAGGCGGCGCCCGGTCGCCCTGATCGGCACGGTGATGGTCCATGCGGCGCTGCTGCTGTTGGTGCTATCGCCCCATCCACCGCGGCCTCGA
>NZ_JALNUQ010000069.1:0-18869 GCF_026540875.1 Sphingomonas sp. GM_Shp_2 | reverse complement strand
AGGAGCGGGGGCATGTCGCGGCCGGGGAGCAGGGACAGGGCGAGGGAGAGGTTCGCCAGCGCGAGCGCGAAGCCGGTCCAGCACAGCGGGCCCATCACGGCGGCGGCGTCGCCGAGGGACAGGATGTTGCCCTGCCAGGGCTCCGCGCGGCGGCCGGGGCGGATGGGACCGGTGCCGAGCGTGGCGGTGCCGGTGAGCGTGCGCTGCGCCAAGGGCCATGTCGCCTGCCAGCCGGTGTCGGTGGCGCGGTAGGTGTCGCAGGGGTCGGGGGCGGTGCCGGATGTTTTCGCAAGAGTGAGGGTGGTGGCGGGCAGCGCGTCCGTCCAGTCGATCCAGTCGGGGGCGGATGCCGGGCCGGTGGCATCGACGATCAGGTCGGCATCGACCCCGTCGCCAGACGCGATGCGCACACCGGCGCGGGCGGCGCGGTCGGCGAGGAAGGGGGTGATCGCATCCGGATCGAGGCGCAGGCCATAGTCGTGGAAGCCGAGCGGGCCGTCGGGCGCGGTCGGGTGGACGAAGCGCCCGGCATCGGCGAGCACCGCGGCGGGGCGATAGCGGTGAAGCGGGTGCCGGGGGGCGAGCACATGGTGATGATGGAGCCCGCCGGCGACGCCGAGCGGCATCGCCTGCCCTTCGCTGGCGATATAGTCCGCCGGGCCCCAGCCGAGGAAACGCTCGCCCAGCCGGTGCGTGGCGCCGGCGTGCCTGACCAGGTCCGCCTCGTCCAGTTCGAGCCGTTCGAGGAGCGGCGCGCTGGAGGGCAGGGTGGCAGGCAGGCGGTCGGCCAGCGCCGCGGGATCGACCGGCCGCATGATCCAGTCGACCCGCGCACCGGGCAGCGCCTGCGCGAAGCCGAGTGCGGCGATGCCGGCGACCGGGCCGCCGCCAAGGACCGTGACGCTGCGCACCCTGTTCTGTCGGTTCATCGCGGCAGGCTCGCTTCATGGGGTGGCAGGGCGTCGATCGCGGTGCCGATGCCGGCAGCGAGCGCAGCCAGCGCCTGATCAAGTTTCGCGGGATCGGCGCCGTCCGCGCGCGGGTCCCAGCCGTCCGGCACGATGTTCTGGCCGAGATAGACCGCCAGCCAGCTGGGTTCGAGAAACAGGCCGTAGCTGTAATGCGCGACCTGCGCCGTTTGCCGCCACAGCGCGATCCGATCCGCCAGCGTGTCGGGGATCGCCATGGTGCGGACATGATTCCAGAAGGGGGAATCGTCGCGCGTGGTGGCGTGGTAGTGCAGGATCAGGAAGTCGCGGATGCGGTCATATTCGGCATCGACCGCGGTGTTGAAGCCGTCGCGATCGGCATCGGTGACGCGCGCGTCCGGGAAATGTTCGATCAGCGCGGTGATCGCCATCTGCACCAGATAGATGCTGGTCGATTCGAGCGGTTCGAGAAAGCCCGAGGCAAGCCCCACCGCGACGACATTGTGCGACCAGCTATGCCGCCGCCGCCCGGCACGGAAGCGGAGCAGGCGCGGCTCGGCCAGCGGCCCGCCCTCCAGCCCCGCAAGCAGCGCGTCGCGCGCGGTATCGTCGTCGCAGTAGCGGCTGGCATAGACATAGCCGTTGCCGACGCGGGTGGTGAGCGGGATGCGCCAGCGCCATCCGGCGGGCATCGCGGTGGCACGGGTCAGCGGCTCGATCGGCCCCGGCGCATGGGTGCAGGGCACCGCCACCGCCCGGTCGCAGGGCAGCCAGTGCGACCAATCCTCCCACGCCTCGTCCAGTTCGCCGCCGATCAGCAGCGCGCGAAAGCCCGAGCAGTCGACGAACAGATCGCCCTCGATCCGGGTGCCATCCGCCAGATGGATGGCGGTGACGCGGCCGTCCCGTTCGTCGCGGTCGACCGAGACGACGCGCCCTTCGGTGCGGCGGCAGCCCCGCGCCTCGGCATGGGCGCGCAGGAAGGGGGCGAAGCGGGTCGCATCGAACTGATAGGCGTAGCCGAAACTGTCCTGCAGCGCGTCGCTGGTCGGATCGGGGCGGGCGAAGCGGGCGCGTTCTCCGGCGACGACCCCGGCCGAATAGGCACCAAGCGGCGTGGGATTGCCGCCATGGTGACGGCGTAGCCAGTAATGGTGGAAGCCGACGCCGCCGAGCGGCTGGCCATAGGTGCCGAAGGGATGGATGTAGCGGTCGCCGATACGTCCGAAATCGCGGAAGTCGATGCCAAGCTTGAAGGTGGCATGGGTCGCGGTCATGAACGCGACCTCGTCGATCCCCAGCCGCTGAATAAAGGCGCGCAAATGGGGCAGGGTGGCTTCGCCGACGCCGACGATGCCGATCTCTGGCGATTCGACCAGGTGAACGTCGGCCGCCGCAGGGATCAGCGTGGTCAGACCGGCGGCAGTCATCCAGCCGGCGGTGCCCCCGCCGACGACCACCACCCGCACGCGATTCCCCTCCTGTCCGGCCATGCTCCCCCCTTCTGTGCGCTTGCCGCGCTTCTACGGCAGTAGCGGCCTTTCTGCCACGCCGCCAAGTTTACTTATATCAAGTTGCGTTATTTCACTTGTGGCCGTTTCGGTATCAGGTTAACTAACGAGAACTGAAACATTTTTTACTGCACGACGGAAGAACCGACCCGGCAAACAGACCGGATGGCGGTGGGGAAGTCATGTCTGGAGGGGGTTGCATGAAGGACCGTGTGTCGCGCGACGCTGCGCGTAATTGGCGTAATCTGAACATCGGTGTGTCGGCTCTGGCGCTGCTGTGTGCGGCGCAACCGGCATGGGCGCAGGACGCGACACCCGCAAAGCCCGCTGGCGAGGGATCGCAGGGCACCACGTCGGGCACGCCCAGCGTCGAGGCGGGAACGGCCCCGACCGCCATCGATCAGGCCGGTGCCACCACGGGCACGTCGGGTTCGTCGGAAGAAGCCGCGGTCACCCCGCCCGATACGGGTCGCGACGAAATCGTCGTCACCGGCGTGCGCCAGAGCCTGGCGACCGCGCAGAACATCAAGCGCAATTCGGACACCGTGGTCGATGCGATCACCGCGCAGGACATCGGCGCGCTGCCGGACCGTTCGGTCAACGAGGCGTTGCAGCGCGTGCCCGGCGTGGCGATCAGCCGCTTCGCCGCACCGACCGATTCCGCGCACTTCTCGGTCGAGGGTTC
This sequence comes from Sphingomonas sp. GM_Shp_2, assembly GCF_026540875.1. Lineage (NCBI taxonomy): Bacteria > Pseudomonadati > Pseudomonadota > Alphaproteobacteria > Sphingomonadales > Sphingomonadaceae > Sphingomonas > Sphingomonas sp. GM_Shp_2. The sequence continues at coordinate 15,744 of NZ_JALNUQ010000069.1, read as the reverse complement.
GGGCGTCGTGATCCGCGGCCTGTCCTATGTCCGTGGCGAGTTCAACGGGCGCGACACATTCGCTGCCTCGGGCGGTCGCGAGATCGGCTTCAACGACGTGCCGGCCGAATTGATCGGCTCGGTCGAGGTGTTCAAGAACCTGACCGCCGACCTGATCGAAGGTGGCATTTCGGGCACCGTCAACATCAACACCCGCAAGCCCTTCGACCAGGACCAGCGCCTGATCTATCTGTCGGGCAGCATGAACTATGGCGACATGGAGCAGCGCGGTGCGCCCTCCGTCGTCGGCCTGTTCAGCCAGCAATGGGATGCGCCGGGCGGCGGTCGCTTCGGCTTCCTGGCGAGCGGCAGCTATTCGCAGCTGCGCAGCCGTTCGGACGCGGTGTTCATCTCCGCCTATCTGCCGCGCTTCAACGACGACCGGAACGGCAACGGCGTGCAGGATGCCGGCGAGGGCCGCGTCATCAACGCCGGTACGGCCTATGCCACGCAGCCGCTGTTCGACACCTATCCGGTGCCGGCGGGTCGCGAGAGCGTCTATGTGCCGATGGGCGGCGGCAACCGCACCCAGTCGTTCAACCGCGAGCGTATCGGCGTGTCGGCGGCGGCGCAGTATGAGAATTCCGACCGCAGCGTGCTGCTGACCGCGCAGTATCTGCGCACCGACAGCCGGCTGGAGTGGATCGAGCACACGATCGAGCCGAGCCTGGGACTGGCCGATTCGTTGCAGGTCAAGCCGCTGCCCGGCACCACGCCGACCTATAACGACGATGGCGTGTTCACCAGCGGGTCGCTGTACCGCCCCGGCCTGGTTCCCAGCTTCAACGGTGCGCCGCTGCCCCAGTTCGCCAATGAAGGCGGGCCGATCGTGATGGCCAACCGTTATACCAAGAGCAAGGCGGTCACGCAGGACTTCTCGCTGAACGGCAAGTTCGAGCCGGTCGAGCGCCTGCACCTGAATTTCGACGGCCAGTATGTGAAGTCGACGCTGAACAGCCGTGACGACAATGTCGGCAATCACACGTTCAGCGGGTTCAACCTGGACCTGACAGGCAACACGCCGCAGGTGACGTTCCAGCCGCAGGGCCGCGACGTGAACGCCTATTTCGGCAATCCGGCGTCGATCTACTTCCACGACGGCATGAACAACCGCAACCGCAACACCGGCACGGAATGGGCCTTCCGCGGCGATGCGCAATATGACGTCAGCGAGGACAGCTTCCTGCGCAAGGTCCGCGTCGGTGGCCGTTACGCCAAGCGTGACCAGACGGTGCGCACCAACGACTATAACAACTGGGGCGCGCTGTCCGAAACCTGGACCAGCGGCGGCCCGGTCGGGTTGAACACGCAGCCGGGTTCGATCGAGCGGTTCAACTTCGTCGATTATTACCGCAATCAGTCGACCCAGCCGCCGGGCACGCCGTTCATCTCGGACGCGGTGCTGCGCGATCACGAGGCCCTGACCCAGTTGCTGCGCGAAGTGACCGCGGCGGGCGGCGGCAGCTATGTCGCGCTGCAGGATCGTACCGGTCTGGTCGACGATTATTTCCGCGCATCGGAATATTACCGCAACCGGGAGGAGACGTGGGGCGCCTATGTCCGCGCCGATTTCGGGCTGGACGATTTCGCCGGCGGCATGTCGCTGTCGGGTAATATCGGCCTGCGCTTCGTGCGAACCAAGGATGCGTCGTTCGGCTCGCTGACCTTCCCGGAACGTGTCCGCGTGCTGCCGGCGCAATATGCCAGCATCGCCGAATATTGCGCGGACCCGTCGCTTTCCACCGTGCCGACGCTGTGCACGGTGACCCCGGCGCAGCAGGCGGCGGCGCTCGCCTTCTCCAACGGCGCCTCGACGCCCGAGGTGGCACGCCAGGCGTTCAACCACTGGCTGCCCGCCGCCAACGTGAAGTTGCAGGTGACGGACACGCTGCTGTTCCGGGCCGCGGCGTCCAAGGCGATCTCGCGCCCGAACTTCGGCGATCTGCGCAACTTCGTCGGCGTCAGCTTCGGCGACAACAATGCCTATGGCTTCAACGCACAGTCGCGGAACCCCTTCCTGCGTCCGGTCGAGGCCAAGCAGGTCGACGTGACCGCGGAATGGTATTTCGCCAAGGTCGGCTCGCTGACCGGTGCGCTGTTCTACAAGAAGCTGTCGAACATCATCCTCGACAATTACGGCTATTCGCGGTCGCTGACCAATAACGGCCAGACGTTCGACGTGACGATCAACGGTCCGGCCAACGCGCCGGGCAGTGGCGACGTGAAGGGTGTCGAGCTGAGCTATCAGCAGACCTACGACTTCCTGCCGGGCTTCCTGTCGGGACTGGGCACGCAGGCGACCTTCACCTATGTCGATCCGGGCAACATCCCCAACGGCGTGCCGCTGAACGCCAATGCGGACAATGCGCCGCCGGTGGATACCGCGTCGCTCTATGCCAACCTGCCGCTGGCCGGGCTGTCGAAGTATAACTTCAACCTCGCGGCCTTCTACGACAAGGCGAACATCTATGCGCGTGTCGCGTATAGCTGGCGCTCGAAGTTCCTGCTGACCAACCGTGACTGCTGCTTCCCGTTCCTGCCGGTCTATGCATTGGCGGCGGGGCAGATGGACGGATCGATCTTCTACACGGTCAACCGCAACTTCAAGATCGGCCTGGAGGTGCAGAACCTGCTCGATACGACGACCAAGACGTCCTACCTGCTGTCGGCGGACGGGCAGATGGCGCCGCGCTCCTTCTTCAAGAGCGACCGGCAGTTCTCGGTGACGACGCGCCTGACCTTCTAAGGTCGGCGCCGGCGAGGAAAGGGGGCGGCGGGCCGATGGGTCCGCCGCCCTTTTTCTATGGGGCGGTGGCGTCGAGGAAGGCGGCGGCCCAGACCAGGGGTGCGTTCCAGTTGATCGCGACCTCGTTCATCGTATAGCTGCGCCAATCGTCCACCCAGCAGGTCTGACCGGTGCAGCGGCCCTTCAGCGGGGCGGCCACCTCGTCGTTCATCGCGGTGGAGTTGGGCCCGCCCGAGACGACGCCGGGCGGGGGTAGCGGATAGCGCGGGTCGGCCGCCTTGGCCCAGAAGCGGTGGTGCGGCTGCATCATCGGGCGCGCGCCCATGCCGGTGACATAGGACTGGTCGAGCGGATTGCGGCCGAGCAGATAGTCGATCACGCCGACCACCGCGTCGCGGTAGCGCGGATCGCGGGTGATCTGCCATGCGGTGCCCAGCAGCATGGCGCGGTTGAGCAGGTCGGAGTTCGAGCCCCAGCCGTAAGCGGTGCCGGCAAGGGGCACGCCGTAGCCGTTGCCGTCCTGCTCCTTCACCAGCCCGTCGGCGAGGGCGGTGATGCGGGACTGCAATGCCCGGCGACGGTCGGGGGACAGCGCTTGCGGGTCGGTGGCGAGGGTCAGCAGGCCGGCGAAATCGGTCTCGCCCCAGGACAGTGCGAAGGCGGGGGCGGCGAGATAGGGGGAGCCCTCCACCACCTCGCGGAAGCGCGCCTCGCCGGTGGTGGCGAGCAGTTGCGCGGCGGCCCAGAAGCGCTCGTCCGACCAGTCCTTGTCGCCGTAGCCGCCGCTGCCGGCGAAGTCGGAGCTGGCCGGAATGGCGGGGTTGCGGGCCGCGGCGTCCCAGGCGCGGATCGCGGCCGTCTGTGCGCGGGCGGCGAAGGCGGGGTCGATGTCGCGCCAGATGCGCGCGGCCTGTGCGGCGACCGCGGCGAGGTTCAGCGTGGCGGCGGTGGAGGGGGGGTAGAGCCGGCGCGGCTGCCGGTCCTCGTGCGGGGCGAGGGGCAGGCCGGTCCAGGCGATGTCCGCGACCTTGGTATGCGCCATCCCGCCCGCATCGATCGTGCGGAAGCCGGAGGCGGGGGCGCCGGTATCGGTGACGGTGGCGACCGTCACCCGCTTGCCACCCGGGATCTGCATGGCGAGCAGGAACTCGACCTCGACACGCGCCTCGTCGAGCAGGTCGTCGATGCCGTTGCCGGCTTCGGGGATCGGCAGCGCGCCGTCCGCGAACAGCGCGGGGCGCCCCCAGGCGGCGAGGCGTTCGTGCAGGTCGAGCAGCGTCCAGGTGCTGATGCCGCCGTTCACGACATATTTGCCGTGGTCGCCCGCGTCATACCAGCCGCCGGTGACGTCGAGGCTGTAGTCGCAGCCGGGCCAGCGCGCGCCGCGTTGGTCGCGGCCGGCGAAGCAGGTGACGCGCTCCGCGGCGTGGGCGGCGGGGCGGGCGAGGTCGGGGCGCTGGACGTGGGCGGCGAGGATGGGGACGCCGCTGCGCTGTTGGTAGAAGAAGGTGGTGGCCTGTCGCGCGAGGGTGGCGAAGGGGCGGTCGGCGATTGCGAAGGGGCGGCTGGCGGCCGGGCCGACGGCGAGGCGGTAGCCGGGGCCGGGGGCAAGGCTGCGGGGCAGGGTGACGCGGTGGACGCGCGTTCCCGAGGCCGGATCGGGGCCGAAGGGCACCGACCGGCCGGTGGCGACGGTGCGGCCGGCGGCGTCGGTGAGGGTCCAGGGGAGCGGCGCCGCAGCGTCGGTGGCGACGATCGCAGTCTTCGGCCCGCGCGCCTCGAACCCCAGCTGGTCGAGGCGGACGGCGGGGAGCGGGGCGGTCGCGCCGAGGAGTGCCAGAAGGATCAATTGCGGCCTGCCTGTATGAGAATGGCGTCGGAGGGGAGGAGGTGGTCGAGGAAGGGGAGGATGGCGGCACCGATGGCGGGGGCGTCCTGGGCCATGGCGGCGGGCATGATGCGCGCGCGGGTGGGCAGGGAAACGCCGTCGAGGGCGGCGGTGAGCTGTTCGGCGAGGCGGGCGATGAGCGGGCCGGGGAGGCGTCCGCCGATCAGGATCGCGTCGGGATCGAACAGGCAGGTGATCGCGACGCAGGGTTGCACCAGCGCACGCACCGCATCGGCGATCCAGGCGGCAATCACCGCCTCCTCCTCCTCGCACCCCGTGGGCAGCGCCGCGATCGTCTCGGCAGGGCAGCCGGCCGCGGCGAGGCGCGCGCAGAGCGCCACGAGCGAGACGGTATCCTGCACGATCGCACCCGGATGCGCGCCGCCGGGATCGGGCATCAGCCCGATCTCGCCACTGCGCGCATGGGCGCCGCGGTGATAGGTGCGGTCGATCACCGGACCGCCGCCAAGCCCGGCGCTGATCAGCAGATAGAAGAAGCTGGGATGGTCAAAGGCGGGGCCATACTGCGTCTCGCCGAGCGCGGCCGCCGCCGCGTCATTGTCGCGGTGGATCGACCAGGGGAGGACGGGGCCGAGCAGGGCGACGATATCGGTCTCGTTCCACGCCTCATACCCGTCCGGTTGATGCGGCATGCGGATGCGACCGAGATCGTCGGGCATCGCGACGCCGACACCCAGCACCCGGTCGCGGTCGATGTCGCCGGCCGCGATCGCGCCGTCCAGTTCGGCCTGCACAAAGGCGACGACCTCGTCGGGCCGGGCAAAGGCGATCTCGCGGGTGATGCGGCTGCGCACCTCGCCGGTCAGATCGAGGGTGACCAGCGTCAGGTGATCGCGGTCGATGTTGAGCCCGATGCCGAACGCACCGTCAGGTGCGACCTGGAGACGCAGCGCGGGCTGGCCGCGCCCGCCCTGGCGGCGACCGGCGGTACGCACCAGCCCCATGTCGATCAGGCGCCCGGTAATGTTGGCGATGGTCGGAGCGGTCAGCCCGGTCTGCTGCGCGATCTCGACACGGGTGGTGTCGCGGTTGAGCCGGATCGCCTGGAGAACGGTGCGCAGGTTGTAGTCGCCGGCGCGTTCGAGATTGGTGCCGGACAAACCCCGCGACAGCCGCGCCGCCCGTGCCTCCGCACCGACCGATTCGGGTCGCATATCCCTGGTAATCGCCAGTCCCATCCCGCTCTCCCCATATTCTCCCCACGCTTACTAGCTTCGCGGGACGCCCCTTCGGGTCAACATCTTTTATAGACCTGCACGATACCAAAACCCTACCTTTTGGGAATAGCGTTCATGGCACGGATCGTAACGCGCAGATCGGGCGCAAATCCGCCTCCGCGGTCGTCTGTGTCTGGCCAAAGGACAGATAGGCGCGGGTCTTCACGTCATAGGCGGGCCAGCGCGGCAGGCCGGCGCCGTTGGGATCGCCGGTCTTCACGAAGTTGAGCCAGTAATGCGCGACCGGCGGCGCACCGGGCGCGGGCAGCGCGAAGACCGAGGCGAGTTCGCTGGCATGGCTGACGCTGCCGCCCGGTGGGGCATAGTCGAACTGATATTGGAAAACGGGCACGCCGCGCGCGGCATGGGCGGCGGATATCGCGATGGTCGGGCAGCGAAAGGTAAGGTCGTTGGCGAGTTGCAGCGTGACGTCGCCCAGGCGGGGATCGTCGATCGGGGTGCCGCCGGGTTGCAGCCCGTAAAAGGCGAGCGCCCGCGGCGCACCGGCCCCGAATTCGCGGCGCACCGTATCGGCGGCGGCGGGCAGGCCGCCGTGCAGCGTCAGTTCCCTGGCGTTGACGCCGATCAGGAGCGGGCCGCGGTGGAAGCGGCCGGCGGCGATGGCGGTGGCGGGTGCCTCGCGCAGGAAGCGGCCGTCGACCACGGCCTGCAACCAGATGAAGCTGGCATCGGCAAGGCCGGGGACGGCGGTGCCCTGATCCGCGGCGAGCAGGCGGGCAACGGGGACTGCGCGCAACGCGGCGGCGGAGGCACGGTCGGACAGGCCGGCACGCCGGGCGATGATGGTGCCGACGACCTCGTTCTGGCGGAGCGAGCGGGCCGGCACGCCGAAGCCCGGCGTGCCGCTTTCCGCGATGGCGCGGGCGAACAGCGCCTGCGACGCCGGGGCAAGCCGGTGCAGGCCGACATCCTGCGCACCCGCCGATTCGCCGGCGATCGTCACGCGGGCGGGATCCCCCCCGAAGGCGGCGATGTTGCGGCGAACCCAGTCGAGTGCCGCCTGTTGATCCATCAGCCCGTAATTGCCGGACGTGCCCCCCTGTTCGCGAGTAAGCGCGGGATGCGACAGGAAGCCGAGCGCGCCCAGGCGGTACTGGATCGATACCAGCACGATGCCCTGATCGGTGATGCGCGATTCAACCGTGCCGCCGCCCGATCCGGCGCGGTTCGATCCGCCGTGGATCCAGACCATGACCGGCAATCTGGCGTCGGGGGCGAGGCGGGGCGTGCGGATGTCGAGGAACAGGCAATCCTCGTCGCCGCTTTCGGCCGCGCGGCGGTTCCATTCGCCCGACATGGTCTGCGGGCAGGCGGCATGTTCGGCGACGGCCGCGCGCGGGGTGGTCCAGCGCACGGGGCGTGCGGGCGGGCGCCAGCGCCGGGCGCCGACCGGGGGGGCGGCATAGGGGATGCCGCGAAACACCGCACCGGCACCGTCCGCTTCGCCGCGGACCGGGCCGTCGTCGGTGGCGACCACCGGCCCGGCGGCGGCAAGTGCAAGTGCAAGGGCGATCATCGCACGATCGCGCGCGGAGCGGGTTTGGCGAGCGCGGCCTTGAACGCGGCGTCCGCCACCGGCGCCATCGCGGCATAGCCCGCCTTGTTGGGGTGGACGCCGTCATAGGTCATCGATGCGCGCAGCGCCTGACCGTCGTGCAGGACGGACCAGTAATCGGCATAGGTGTTGCCGGTCTTCCTGGCATAATCCTTCAGCCAGGCGTTCATCGCGGCGATCTTCGGCGCGGTGTCGAGGCCAGGACGCCAGGGGAAGCCGTCCGCCGGCGGGATCGAGGCGAAGATGACGCGGATGCCGTGCGCGCGTGCCAGCTCGGCCATCGACATGATGTTGGCTTGCGTCTGTTCGGGCGTCATCGGGCCGGTGTTGCCGGCGATGTCGTTGGTGCCGGCCATGATCTGCACCACCGCCGGTTTCAGGTCGATCACGTCCTGACGAAAGCGGAGCAGCATCTGGGTCGTCGTCTGCCCGCCGATGCCGCGACCGATGCGACCGGGGGTGAAGAAGGCGGGCACCATGTCGAACCAGCCTTGCGTGATCGAATCGCCCATCAGGACGATGCGCGGCGCATTGGGGGTGGGACGAAGCGCGGCATTGTCCGCCTGATAGCGCTTCAGATAGCCGAAATCGGTGTGGAGCCGTTCTTCCCATTCGCGTTCCCACTGGCTCTTCTGCTCTGCGGTGGGAGTGGACTGGGCGGATGCCGGGGCGACGATGGTTGCGGCGAGCAGGGCGGCGATCAGGTGGGTCTTCATGGTTTCTCCCCCAAAGGACGTTTCTTTGTCGATCACCTTCACCCTTCCGCGGCTTTGCCGCTCCCTCCCTCTCCCACCGGGAGAAGGAAGGGGCCCGTCGGCTCCGCCGATGGGAAGGGTGAGGGTGGCCGCTGCTATTGGCCCAGTTCCACGCGCGCCTTGGCGACGTTCCAGCCGCGCAGGGTGATGCCGGCGCGCTCGGCCTTGGCCGTCGGGTAGCGGACCTCGATCGTGCGGGTCTCGCCGGGCAGCAGCGAGACATAATTGTCGGTGAAGAAGGCGGGCAGGACCTGCTCGCCATTCTGGTTCATCACCGTCAGCTTCGCCTCGATCGCCGGCGTCGGCGTCTGGTTGGTCAGGGTGAGCGCGGCGATCGTCTCGTCGCCCTCGACGCGGGTGGCGACGCTGGTGTTGAGGCTGACCGGTGCCATGTCGTTCATCGCGCGGTAGCCGGCATCGTCCTTGGCCTGCCAATAGGTGTTGGTGGACAGGACCTGTCCGCCCGCATCGGTCGCCTCCAGCCGGACGATGGCGGGTCCGCGCTGGAGATGCTGGGCAAGGTCGAGCGTCAGGGCCGGGGTCGCCGTCTCGCCGCGTGCCTCCAGCTTGGCCTCCTGTTCGGCGAGCGTGCGGTTGTCGAGGCTGACGACGCGGGCGCGCACCACCACGCCCTTCAGTGCGTCGCGGCCGTTATTGACCAGCACGACGCGGTAATCGGGCAGGTTCATCTGGACGTGGACCGGCTCCGACGCCTTTTTGACGCCGTAGAAGGCGGCATGGGTGTCGTAGTCCGAGGAGAAGATCTGCCACGCCGAGGACGGCCAGGCGGGCTGCGTCATCCACAGCATGCGGCCCGAATTCTCCGTCCACAGGCCGGCGTTCATCCCCTCGAAGATGGCGCGGTAGGACTCGTACTGGAGCATCTGCGCCTTGCGCTCGAAATCCTCCAGGCTGGTGCCGGGGCCGAAGCGGCGGTCCAGCACGTCGGTGAAGGTCTTGACCGCGCCGTTCCCGGTCTGGTGCCAGTCATGATAGGCCCAGGTGTCGCTGATCGGCCAGCGATCCGGTTCCGGAATGGCGCGCCGCCACGCCTCCAGCGTGGGCAGCGAGGGGGTGCCGACCTCCACCGAGAAGCCCTTGGCATGCTCGGTGAAATATTCGACCGGCGGGCGCCAGTTATAGGGGCCCGAGTTCTGGAGGTTCACCCGGTTGGACGAGCCCATGTAGAGGCGGGTGCCGTCGGCCGAATTGACGAGCTTTTCCAGCGCCTCGTTCAGAAGCGGCTGGGGCACGCCCTCGTTGCGGCCGAACCAGACGACGATCGAGGGATGGTTGCGATAGCGGCGCACCACATCGGCCGCGTTCGCCAGGAACAGTTGCGGGTCCTGCGTCTCGATATTGTAGTCCTGGGTCGATTCCCAGAAGTCGGACAGCACCATCAGGCCATATTCGTCGGCCAGGTCGAAGAAGCTGTCCTCGGTATTCTGGCCGACCCAGTTGCGCACGATGTTGAGATGCGCGTCGCGGTGCAGGCGGAACATCGGTTCCAGATGCGCACGGTCGATGCGCTTCATGAAGTCGTCCATGCCGATATTGCCGCCGCGCGCGGCGATGCGCACGCCGTTGACGCGGATGACGAGATGCGGGGCGAGGCGGGGATCGTCCTGCACGGGGGTGACCGCGGGCGACTTTTCCGCGCCGGGGACGAGGCTGGCCGCCCAGCCGTTCGTCGTCTTCCGGATGCCGGTATGGCTGCCGTCGACGACCTGCTGGCCGAGCGCGCGGGCGCGGGTGAGATCCAGCCCCACGCGCTCCAGATCGCCGTCCGCGTCCATCAGCGAGATGTCGTACGTCACCTGGCGCATGCCGAAGCGCGTCTTTTGCGTGTCGCTGGCCGTGCCGTTCACGATCGCGGTCAGCGTCAGGTCGTGCAGCGCAGGGTCGCCGTACCCGTTGGGCCACCACAGGCGCGGGTTTTTGACCGCAAGCTGCGCGAATTCGCGCGGGGTCATCGACACGTTGACGGTCTGGCCGGCGCCGACCTGTACCTGCTTTTCGACCACGACATCGTCGAACACCGCGCGCACGGTGGCGGCGACCGCCTGGTCCGAGGTGTTGGTGACGGGGGTGACGATCTCCACCTCCGCCACCGAATTGTCGGGCTTGGGCAGGCTGGTGACGATCTGCGGATCGCCGATCGTGGCGGGGCCGGTGGCGGCGAGCGAGACGCCCTGCCACAGCCCGGTGTTGCGATCGCGGATCGAGGGGATCCAGTCCCAGCCCTCGGTCGCGACAAAGGTGGGGCCGTCCAGCATCATCATGCCGCCATTCTCGCCGACGCCGGCGGTGAGCGACTCCTCGTGCGCGATGCCCGGGTGCGGCGGGGGCGAGACGCGCACCGCGACCGCGTTGCGCCCGGCCTGCAGCGTGACGGGGAAGCGGCCGCGGATGAAGGCGCCCTTCATGGTGCCGATACGCTGGCCGTTCACCCAGACCTCCGCGGCGTAGTTGACGCCCTTGAAGGTCAGCCACTGCTTCAGGCCGGCGGCCTCGGCCGGCACCTCGAACTCGGTGCGGTACCAGTAATCCTGGCGCGCGAGGCTTTCCGGGATGGCAAGGTTGTTGAGGCCGTAGGCGGGGTCGGGATAGACGCCGCGATCGACCAGCGTGGTCAGCACCGTGCCGGGCACGGTGGCGGCATACCATTTGCCGGTGTCGTAGCCGGGGCGCGACAGGTCGGAGGCTTGCGCGGCGACCCTTGGCGCCTCGATCAGGCGCCAGCCGGCGACGTCCCACTGGTTGGGGCCGGTGGCGACGAGGGCGGGGCCCTTGGGCTCGGGCTTGGCCTTGCCCTCGGTGGGGATCGGCGCCCTGGACTGGGGGAGCGTCCAGGCGTCCTGCGGCGCGGTCTGGCCGTACATCTGGCGGACCTGAACGGGCCAGTCGGGGCTGCCGGTCTGGAAGGCGATGCGCGACGGGTCGGGCGCGCGGCGGGCGAGAAGGCGGATGGCGACGCCGTCCAGCGTGCGCGGGTCGAGGCGGAAGTCGCCGACGCGGCCGACGAAATAGGGCGCGGTACCCGCCACCGCCGGGCGCGGGGCGAAGGTCGCGGTGGCGGGCACGGCGGCGGCGGCCATGCGGCGCTGCGTCACCTGGCGGCCGTTGACGTAGAGGCGGGCGACCGCGCCGTCATAGCTGGCGGCGATGTGCATCCACTTGTCGCGATCGGGGCTGGCCCCGCCGGTCAGCGTGCCGCCCTCCGTGATCAGCGCGGGGTCGCCGTCGACCAAGGCGAGATAGCGATGCGCGCCCGAAGCGGGGTCGCCGAAACCGGCGATCAGCACCGTGCCCTTGTTCGGCACCTGGCGCGGCTGGATCCAGCCGGCCATCGTCCAGTTGGTGGCGGCAATCGGCGTCGGCGCGATCGTGCGGGTATAGGCCGCCCCGCCGGCGGGCAGATCGACATGGATCGGACCCAGCGACTGGGCAGTGGCAAGCGCGCTCCACGCCAGTGCCCCACCCGAGACCAGCCCCGCAATCCAGCGCCTGCGCATCATCCATTCCACTCCCTGATCGACCCGGCGGCTTATGCCCCAATTCGTGCGCAGATGAAGCACGCACGCAGCCAAAAGCCAAATTGAATTATGAATTGTTGACAGCGACCATGCCTGCCCGTCATCTGCCCGCCGCTGCCGCAACCCGAGACGGCACCAGGGAGAGTTCAGAATGCGCGCGAAGTTCAAGGCTTTGGTGGGCGTGGCCGGGATGACGGCCTGCGCGATCGGTGCGCCCATCGCGGCGCAGCAGGCAGCGGCACCCAATGGCTCGGCGGTGGCCAATCCGGCCAACTGGCCGCAATTGCCGATGAAATTGAAGCGCGATCCCAAGGTGGAAGCGCGCGTCGAGGCGATGCTGGCCAAGATGTCGGTCGAGGACAAGGTCGGCCAGCTGATCCAGGTCGACATCGCCAGCATCAAGCCGGCCGATCTGGAAACCTACAAGTTCGGTTCGATCCTGAACGGCGGCAACTCCGCGCCGAACAACGACGAACTGGCGCCCGCCCCGGAATGGCTGAAGCTGTTCGACGCCTTTTACGATGCGTCGATGAAGCGCAGCGACGGTCGCCCGAAGGTGCCGGTGATCTGGGGCACGGACGCGGTGCACGGCGCGAACAACATCGTCGGTGCGACGCTGTTCCCGCACAATATTGGCCTGGGCGCGATGCGGAACCCCGATCTGGTCCGCAAGATCGGCGCGGCGACCGCCGCCGAGACCGCGGCGACCGGCATCGACTGGAGCTTCGCGCCGACGGTCGCGGTGGTGCAGGACGACCGCTGGGGCCGCACCTATGAGAGCTATTCGGAAGAGCCCGAGGTCGTCGCCGCCTATGCCGGCGCGATGGTGGAGGGCATCCAGGGCACGATCGGCCGCGACTTCATGAAGCCGGGCCATGTCATCTCCTCGGTGAAGCACTTCCTGGGCGATGGCGGCACCGGCGGGCGCGACCAGGGCGACACCCGCGTGTCGGAGGCGGTGCTGCGCGACGTGCACGGCGCGGGCTACATGACCTCGCTGCCCGCCGGCGCGCTGACCGTGATGCCCAGCTTCTCGAGCTGGAACGGCGAAAAGATGACCGGCAATAAGAGCATGCTGACCGGCGTGCTGAAGGACCGCTGGGGCTTCCAGGGCTTCACGGTCGGCGACTGGAACGCGCATGGCCAGGTGCCGGGCTGCACCAACGAGGACTGCGCGGCGGCGATCAACGCGGGCCTCGACATGTTCATGTATTCGGGCCCGGGCTGGAAGCAGCTTTACGCCAACACGCTGCGCGAGGCGAAGGACGGCACCATCCCGCGCGCACGTCTGGACGACGCTGTGCGCCGTATCCTGCGCGTCAAGGTGATCGCCGGCACGTTCGACGCGGGCCGCCCGTCGGCACGGCCGCTGTCCGGCAAGTTCAACCTGCTCGGCGCAGCCGAACACCGCGCGATCGCCAGGCAGGCGGTGCGCGAATCGCTGGTGCTGCTCAAGAACAATGGCGGCGTCCTGCCGCTGAAGCCGAGCGCCAACATCCTGGTCGCCGGCGCCGCGGCCGATGACATCGGCCAGGCGTCCGGCGGCTGGTCGATCACCTGGCAGGGCACCGATGTGTCCAACAAGGACTTCCCCAACGGCCAGTCGATCTGGTCGGGGATCGACCAGGCGGTGCGCGCGGGCGGCGGCAAGGCGACCCTGTCGCGCGACGGCAGCTTCACCGCCAAGCCCGATGCGGCGATCGTGGTGTTCGGCGAGAAGCCCTATGCCGAGTTCGCCGGCGACCGTGCGACGCTGGAGTACAGCCCCGAGGACAAGTCGGACCTGGCGCTGCTCAAGAAGCTGAAGGCGGCGGGCGTGCCCGTGGTCGCGGTGTTCCTGTCGGGCCGGCCGATGTGGGTGAACCCGGAGTTGAACGCGGCCGACGCGTTCGTCGCGGCGTTCCTGCCGGGCACCGAGGGCGGCGGCGTCGCCGACGTGCTGGTGGCAGGCAAGGACGGCCGGCCGGCGCACGACTTCAAGGGCAAGCTGTCCTTCTCCTGGCCCAAGCGCGTCGACCAGTATGTGCTGAACCGGCGCGACGCCAATTACGACCCGCTGTTCCCGTTCGGCTATGGCCTGACCTATGCGGCGGGCGCCACCGTGCCGGTGCTAGACGAGACCAAGCCCGACGTGGCGGCGGGCGATGCCAGCCAGTTCTTCGGGCGCGGTCGCGCGGCGCCGGGCGTGATGCTGGAGGCCGGCGGTGCGCTGACCAGCGCGCGGGTCGACCGCCGGGCGCAGGAGGATTCGCTGCGCTTCGTGTTCAAGGGCGGCGGCGATGGCCGGGTGGCGCTGGCCGCGGGCACGCCGCGCGACCTGAGCCGTGAGGCCAATGGGCAGTTGAGCCTGGTGGTCGAATACCGCGTCACCGCCAAGCCGCAGGGCCCGGTGATGCTAGCGATGGAGAATAACGGCAAGTCGGCCGCCGTGCTGATCACCGCCGCGCTGAACGGTGCGGGCAGCGACTGGACGACGCTGGCGGTGCCGTTGTCCTGCTTTGCGTCGAAGGGCGTCGACATGACCAAGGTGGCGCGCCCGCTCGTGCTGACCAGCGCCTCGGCGCTGGGCATCGACATCTCCGACGTGCGGCTGGCGATGGCGCAGGGGCCGATGGCCTGCCCGTCGAAATGAGGTGATGGGGCCCCCTTCCCGGTGGGGGGGGGCCTCATCCACGCGAGCGGAGATTTCGCGAGGGGCGAAGACATCGCCCGATGGGTTCGTGGTGCATAGAGATCGGGTAGGCGTCTGCTGGGTCCAGTTCGCCTGGCTCGCTGTGCCAGCCAGATGTGGCTCAGCGCGGTAGCTCCCGGCTTCAGTTTACGGAGTCTGCCCGATCGAGGGTGACCCATTGCCGCCTGCAGTGTTCCCGATTCTCCACGTCCGCCCGCTCATTTCGGGAAAAGGCATTCGGGAACACGTTTCGGGAAAGAGGCGCCTTTCATGTTCGCGATCGTCCAGCAGTCACGGCTTTCCCGTTGGAGGTTCCCAATCGGGAAGGTGATGGTGGGCGCGATCAGCCACGCCCGCCACAGCGTCTAACCAGGTGAAGCCGCAGAGCCGGCGAGTAAGCCGCCGTCGATGTTGACCTCCGTCCCGGTGACATAGGTCGCTTCGTCCGAGGCAAGCGTCACGGCGATGGCCGCCACTTCATCCGGCATCCCAAACCGCTTGAGGGGTGTGTCCGCGACAACTGCCCGCATCTTGGCGTCCCGATCAGAACCAGTGCCTAGCATCGGCTCCCAAATGGGCGTGAGGATCGCGGCCGGGTGGATCGAGTTGCAGCGAATCTTCCAACCCTGCTGCGCGCAATAAAGCGCGACCGTCTTGCTATGGTTGCGGATCGCCGCCTTGGACGAGGCATAGGCCGCCGCGCCGGGTATGCCGACGAGCCCCGAGCGGGACGATATGTTGATGATCGAGCCTGTTCCCGCGCTCTTCATCGCGCCGATTGCATAGCGACAGCCGAGGAACGTCCCGTCGAGGTTGACGCGGTGGACCTCGCGCCAATCGGCAAGGCTGGCATGTTCCGGATCGTGCGGAGCCATGCCCGCTTCAAACCCGGTCACACCGGCATTGTTGACCACCACGTCGGCCGCCGGAACGACGCCGGCCAGCCGCGACCAGTCGCCTTCCTCGCGCACGTCGAGCGGTTCGAACCGACATCCAATTTCGACCGCAGTAGCCGCCCCTGTCGCTTCGTCTATGTCCGTGACGATGACGACAGCGCCTTCGTCATGAAAGCGGGCAGCAATGGCGCGGCCGATGCCACGCGCCGCGCCGGTGACGACGCACGTCTTATTATTCAATCTTTGCATGATGTTCTCGAAATCAGAGTCCAGTCGGCGGATCACTCCGCTGGCGTGTGCCTTTCCGCTTTAGCGGTGACGCTGGATCATTTCGAAAACTCCCGAGAACGCGACTATACTACGGCAATGAGCCCTTAGCTGCAATTCCCGATATTCGAT
>NZ_JALNUQ010000068.1:0-19401 GCF_026540875.1 Sphingomonas sp. GM_Shp_2 | reverse complement strand
CGGCGTCGGGCACGGTATCGGTGGCACGGAAATAGTCGTTCAGCGCGGTCAGGTTCTGGAAGTAGAGCGTGCTGCCGAACGCGGGCTCCTCGAAGCGGAAATAGATGAGCGCGCTGTTCACGCCGCGCTGGGCCGCCTCGACCGTCCCGTGTGCGCCCAGCGGATCGTCGTCGGCGCCCAGCACGTAGCAGTCGCGCGGGTGGAACGGGATCAGCAGCGGCGCGCGCGGGGTCAGCCGCACCTGCATCTGCAGGCGGTGGAGATCGGCCTCCGACGTGCGCAGCGCGATGACGTGGCGCCCGACGACGCTTTCTGCCTCCAGCCGCAGCACCTCATGCTGTTCGGGGGCGAGCTTGCGGACCTTGAACCCGCCATCGGGGGTGTAGGCCGCGCGCAGGGCCAGCCCGCCCTTGTCCGGGCGGCGGATGATCAGCCAGACCGAGTCCGCGCCCTGGCAGATGTCGACCGACAGGTCGCCGAGGCCGAACCGGTCGAGCCGCTTCATCGCGCCGCCCATCAGTTCCTCGCGCAGGCCCAGCACATAGGCGCTGACGCCCGGAATGTCCTCAGGGGGCTTGACGATCTCCAATACCGTCGATGACATAAATCCCATCCTCCGGAACCAAATCCGTTAACGCATGTTGTCCTAAGTGACTGAAATTACGTCACTATCTGGCACAACTCGACAGCGACCCGTTGGTTCATGCGATGCGGCGAACGGCGCGTCGCGCGTTGTGGACGGCATGGCAGGGAAGGCTGGAGCATCGATGGGCAGTTGGACCGACGATTATGGTGCGCGGCCGCGCATCGCGCTGGTGCTGGGTGGGGGCAATGCGCTGGGTGCGTATCAGGCCGGCGTGTTCGAGGCCCTGCAATCGGCAGGCATCGTGCCGGAATGGATCGCGGGCACGTCGATCGGGGCGGTCAACGGCGCGCTGATCTGCGGCAATGCACCCGAGGCACGGCTGGACCGGTTGCGCGACTTCTGGCGGCCGGCGGAAGGCGCCATATCGCCGACCGGGCCCGGAGAGACGGCGCGGCGGACCGCCAGTGTCGCGGAGGCCATGTTATGGGGGCGCGGCGACGTGTTCGCGCCACGCGGCCCCGGTACGTGGCCGATGGGTACCCAGGCGCTGTACGATTCGTCACCGCTGGGGCGGGGCATCGCGCGGCTGGTCGATATCGATCGGCTGAATGACGGCGGGATGCGCTACGCCACGGTGGCGGTCGATCTGAAGACGGGGGTGGAGCGCGTGTTCGACACGCAGGGCGGCCGCGTCGGCGTCGATCATGTGCGGGCAACCGGTGCCCTGTTGCCGCTGTTCCCGCCGGTCAGCGTCGATGGCCGCGATCTGGTCGACGGGGGTACCGCGTCGAACCTGCCGGTCGATCTGGTGCTGGCGGAGCCGGGCGAGGGCGCGTTGCTGTGCATCGCGGTCGACCTGTTGCCGCTGGAGGGCGGTGCGGCGCGGACGCTGGGCGATTCGTTGCAGCGGATGCAGGACCTGGCCTTTGCCTGTCAGGCGCGGCGGGCGATCGCCGGGTGGCAGCGCGACTATGACCTGCGTGCACGAATACCCGGCGAGACGCCGCGCACGGTGACGTTGATCCACATGGCTTATGGCGGCGAGGAGCGGGAAGTGTCGGGCAAGGCGCTGGACTTCTCCGCGCGCTCGATCGGCGAGCGGTGGACACGCGGCGCGCGCGACATGCACCATGTCATCGCGCAACTGGATGCGGGCGAGATCGCCACCGGCCGGTCCGGGCTGACCGTCTACCGCTTTCAGGATGGCGAGCGGCGGGAAGGCTGATCCCGGATCGTCAGGTGACGATCGGATGGCGGCCGCGCAGATCGTCGAGCGTGCGTTCCACCGCGGCATTCTCGCCCGCGGTGCCGGCGGGGGCGAGCGACCAGTTGCAATGGGGATGCGTCTCGGCACTGTAGACGCGTACATCGCCCAGCACGATCCGCCAGCGACGGCGGGTGCCACCCACCTGTTTCACGAGCGTTGAGAGCAGGATGTCGAGAAGGTCGTCGCGGGTCATGCTGGGGCGCGTTAGCCCCATCGGCGCCGTCAGGGAAGCGGGCATGCGAAAGGGACGGACAGTAACAAAAATTGTCATGTTCCATCCTTGTTCCGCAGGAACAAAGAGCGTACATAGCGGTCAGCAATTGAACGTAGAAACAGCATGCTCTAGCGAAGGGAGCTTCTGATGGCCGCCAATCTGAAAGTGATCGATACCGGCATGGCAACCCTCAATGCAGACCGGCAAAAGGCGCTAGACGCCGCGCTGGCACAGATCGACCGCGCCTTCGGCAAGGGCTCCGCGATGAAGCTGGGGCAGAAGGAAGCGATGC
Organism: Sphingomonas sp. GM_Shp_2; assembly: GCF_026540875.1. Classification (NCBI taxonomy): domain Bacteria; kingdom Pseudomonadati; phylum Pseudomonadota; class Alphaproteobacteria; order Sphingomonadales; family Sphingomonadaceae; genus Sphingomonas; species Sphingomonas sp. GM_Shp_2. Next base: position 17,042 of record NZ_JALNUQ010000068.1, on the reverse strand, counting down.
AGGTCGAGGCGATCTCGACCGGTTCGCTCGGTCTCGACATCGCACTCGGCGTCGGCGGCCTGCCGCGCGGTCGCGTGATCGAGGTCTATGGCCCTGAATCGTCGGGCAAGACGACGCTGGCCCTCCATGTCATCGCCGAGGCGCAGAAGAATGGTGGCACCGCCGCCTTCGTCGACGCCGAACACGCGCTCGACCCGGTCTATGCCAAGAAGCTGGGCGTCAACATCGACGAGCTGATCGTGTCGCAGCCCGACACGGGCGAGCAGGCGCTGGAGATCACCGACACGCTGGTCCGCTCCAACGCGATCGACGTGCTGGTGGTCGACTCGGTCGCGGCACTGGTGCCGCGCGCGGAAATCGAGGGCGAGATGGGCGACAGCCATGTCGGCCTGCAGGCGCGCCTGATGTCGCAGTCCCTGCGCAAGCTGACCGGTTCGATCAGCCGTTCGCGCTGCATGGTGATCTTCATCAACCAGCTGCGCATGAAGATCGGCGTGATGTACGGTAACCCGGAGACGACGACGGGCGGCAACGCGCTGAAATTCTATGCGTCCGTTCGTCTCGACATCCGCCGCACCGGCGCGATCAAGGACCGCGAGGAAGTGACCGGCAACGCGACCCGCGTGAAGGTGGTGAAGAACAAGGTCGCGCCGCCGTTCAAGCAGGTCGAGTTCGACATCATGTACGGCGAGGGTATCTCCAAGATCGGCGAGATCCTCGATCTGGGCGTGAAGGCCGGGCTGGTCGAGAAGTCGGGTAGCTGGTTCTCCTACGACTCGGTGCGGATCGGGCAGGGGCGCGAGAACGCCAAGACGTACTTGCGTGAAAACCCGGAAATGGCCGACCGGCTGGAACGCGCCATCCGTCAGCGCACCGACAAGGTCGCCGAGGAGATGATGACCGGCCCGGATGCCGAGGACGACGCCTGAGGGCGGCCCGCGCCTCTCGACAAGGGGCGCGGCATGTCATCTTGCATCATGCCGATGCCGACATGAGAAGGGCCTGCCGATCCGGCGGGCCCTTTGTCGTTTCGGAGACGGAGGGGCCGCGGCCCTTATCCCCGAACAGGAGAATGGAGCGCATGACCGGACGATCCGAATGGCAGTCCCGTGTGGGTCGGGTATGGGCGCAGGAATGGCGCCGTACCGATCGCGCGCTGGCGGGCGTGGCCGAGCGGCTGGATGCGGCAATCGCGGCGGTTGCGCCACAAAGCGGCCATGCCGCCGATATCGGCTGCGGCGCGGGCAGCACGACGCTGGCGCTCGCCGCGGCACGACCGGATCTGCGGGTCACCGGGATCGACCTTTCGCCCGATCTGCTCGGCACGGCTCGGGAACGTGGTGAAGGACATGGCAATGTCGCCTTTGTCGAGGGCGACGCGTTGGCGGTCCTGCCGACGCTGGCGCCGCTCGACCTGATCGTGTCGCGTCACGGCGTGATGTTCTTCGACGATCCGGCTACGGCCTTTGCCCGAATGCGCTCGGCGATGCGGCCGGGCGCGCCGCTGGTCTTTTCCTGTTTCCGGGCGCGGGCGGAGAATGACTGGGCGGTGGCGCTCGACGCGGCGGTGGGCGGCGGGCCGGCTGTGGCCGCTGGCTATACGCCCGGCCCGTTCGGGCTGGCCGATCGCGGGTTTACGCAGGACATGCTTGGCCGGGCCGGATGGGCGGACATCCGCGCGGCGGCACATGACGTCGCCTACCGCGTCGGCGGGGGAGACGATGCGGTGGAGGACGCACTCGGCTTCTTCGCGCGGATCGGCCCGGCGGCGACGCCGCTTGCCAATGCGGCCCCGGCGGAGCGTTATGCGCTGGAAGCGCGTTTGCGCTCCCTGCTCCATCCGCGCGTCGTGGACGGGGCGATCGATTTCACCGCGGCCATTTGGATCTGGACCGCGACAGCAGGGGAGGCCGCATGATCGTCGTCCATCATCTGGAAAACAGCCGCTCGCAACGCATCCTGTGGATGCTGGAGGAGCTGGGGCTGCCCTATGAGGTGAAGCGGTACGAGCGGGACCCCAAGACGATGCTGGCGCCGCGTGAGTTGCGCGCGGTCCATCCGCTGGGCAAGTCGCCGGTGATCCAGGATGACGGCGCGGTGGTCGCGGAAACCGGGGCGATCGCCGAATATCTGGTGGAAAAGGCGGACGGGCGGCTGGGCGCGCCGTCGCACCGCGAGGCGGCGCTGCGCTATCGCTTCTGGCTGCACTATGCCGAAGGCTCGCTGATGCCGCCGCTGCTCTTGCTGCTGGTGCTCGGGCGTATTCCGCTGATGGGCAAGGCCGCGATCAGGCGGGTGCAGCCGATGCTGGACCGGCATCTGGACTATGTGGAGGCGGAGCTGGCGCGGCGCCCGTGGTTCGCCGGCGACCAGATGACGGCGGCCGACATCATGATGAGCTTTCCGCTGGAAGCGGCGCGCAAGCGTGGCGGCCTGAACGAAAGCCGCCCGGCGACGATGGCGTGGCTGAACAAGATCCATGCCCGGCCAGCCTATCAGGCGGCACTGGCGAAGGGCGGCCCCTACACCTTCGCCTGACCCGCTCTAGCGGCCGATATCGCGGAAGCTGTCGACGTCCTTGGCGGGGCCGTGGCCGGATGGCGCGTGCAGCGGTTCGATCTCCGCGGGCTCCAACGGATCGAGCCCGCCCTCCCATTTCGACACCACGGTGGCCGCAATCGCATTGCCGAGGACGTTGGTGGCGGAGCGGCCCATGTCGAGGAAGTGGTCGATGGCGAGGACGAGGAGGAGTCCGGCCTCGGGGAGGTCGAACTGTGCCAGCGTGGCGGCGATCACCACCAGGCTGGCACGCGGTACGCCCGCTATCCCCTTGGACGTGATCATCAATGTCAGCAGCATCGCGATCTGCGTGCCGAGCGTCAGGTCGATGCCGTAGGCCTGCGCGATGAACAAGGACGCGAAGGTCATGTACATCATCGAACCGTCGAGATTGAACGAATAGCCGAGCGGCAGCACGAAACTGGCGATGCGCGGCGGTACGCCGAACCGGTCGAGCGCCTCCAGGGTGCGGGGAAAGGCGGCCTCGGAAGAGGCGGTGGAGAAGGCGAGGAGTGCCGGGTCGCGGACATAGCGCAGCAGCAGGCGGATGCGCGGGCCGACGAGAAGGAAGGCGATGCCGATCAGCACCGCCCACAGCACGGCAAGGCCGACATAGACCGAACCCATGAAATAGGCGAGGCGGCCGATCACGCCGGGCCCCTGTTCCACCAGGGTCGCCGCCACCGCCGCGAACACCGCAACGGGGGCGAAGCGCATAACATAGTCGGTGATCTGGAGCATGACCGCGACCAGCGCCTCGGCCGCCTTCACCAGCGGTGCGGCACGCTCGCCCACCGCGGTGATGGCGACGCCGGCGAAGACGGAGAAGACGACGATCTGGAGGATGTCGTTGGTCGCCATCGCGTCGATGATCGAGGTCGGGAAGATGTGGGTGATGACCTTGGCGGCATCGAACGCGGTCTTGTCGAGGCCGCTGCCCTGGCCGGCGGGGGGAAGCGGCAGGTTGAGCCCGACGCCGGGTTGCAGCAGGTTGACGAGGATGAGCCCCAGGGTCAGCGACAACAGGCTGGCGCTGACGAACCACAGAAGCGACTTCAGCCCGACGCGGCCGAGCGCGCCGGTGTCGCCCATATGCGCGATGCCGACCACCAGCGTGCCGAAGACGAGCGGCGCGATGATCATCTTGATAAGGTGCAGGAAGATCGTGGTCAGCACCGAGAACCAGCCGGCGATCGCCTTCAGCCGCGCGGCCGAGGCCGGTGTCCCGTCCGACAATCCCGCATTGATCGCCCAGCCGACGACGAGGCCGAGAACCAGCCCCAGAAGGATGAACCGCGTCAACCGCTTCGCCAAGATACACGCTCCCCGGAAATACAGGCCCGCTACCAAGGGGATTGCGGGGCTGCGGTCAAGAACCGTATCGCTTGGGCCATGCCCGCTGTTCTTTCCCGCCGGACGCTGATCGCCGGTGCCGCCACCCTGCCGCTGCTCGCCCGACCGGGGCTGGTGCGCGCGGCCGACACCGACCTGTCGACGCTGCGCGACATGACGGTCAGGGCCGGGCCGATCGATGCGGCGGAGCGCGCCGCGCGGCTGGCGCGGGCGCAAGGATTGATGCGCGCGAACGGGATCGGCGCGGTGTTGATCGAGCCGGGATCGTCGCTGGTCTATTTCACCGGTGTTCGCTGGGGGCGGAGCGAGCGGCTGACCGCGGCGGTGCTGCCGGTGGAGGGGCCGCCGTGCATCGTCACGCCGTTCTTCGAAGAGCCGTCGGTGCGCGAAACGCTGGGCGTGCCGGCGGAGGTGCGGGTGTCGCAGGAGGATCAGGACCCGCTGGCGGTGGTCGCCGGTTACTTGCGCGACCGCAAGCTGGCGGCGGGCGCGGTCGGGATCGAGGAAACGGCGCGCTTCTTCGCGTTCGACGGGCTGGCGCGTGCACTGCCGGAGGCGAAGCTGGTGTCCGCCAATCCGGTGGTGCGCGGGTGCCGGATGGTGAAGACGCCGGCCGAGATCGCGCTGATGCAGATGGCGACGGACGTGACGATGGCGGCGTATCGCTTCGTCTTTCCGCGCGTCGAGGCGGGAATGACCGGGCCGGACATCGCAGCCCTGATGAACGCCGCGACGCGCGCGCTGGGCGGCAGTCCGGAGTTCAGCCTGGTGCTGGTCGGCGAGGCATCGGCCTATCCCCACGGATCGAAACAGGTCCACCGCGTGGGTGAGGGGCAGGTGGTGCTGATGGATTGCGGCTGCACCGTGCAGGGTTATCAGTCGGACGTGTCGCGCACCTGGGTGCACGGCACCGCCAGCAAGGCGCAGCGCACCGTGTGGGAACAGGTGGCACAGGCGCAGCAACTGGCCTTTGCGACCGCCAAAGTGGGCCTGGCCGCCGGGCAGGTGGACGATGCGGTGCGGCGCTTCTACGCGAAACTGGGTTACGGCCCGGATTACAAGCTGCCGGGCCTGTCGCACCGGACGGGGCACGGCATCGGCATGGACGGGCACGAACCGGTCAATCTGGTGCGCGGAGAGGCGACGCCGCTGGCGCCGGGCATGTGCTTTTCGGACGAGCCGGGGCTGTACCTGCCGGGCAAGTTCGGGGTCCGGCTGGAGGATTGTTTCTACATGACCGAGGCGGGGCCGCGCTGGTTCAGCCAGCCGCCACACGACCTGGACCAGCCGCTGGGCGGGCACCGTTTGCCGCCGGCGAACGCGCCGCGCTGATCGCCCTCACCCTTTCGCGGCTTTGCCGCTCCCTCCCTCTCCCGGTGGGAGCGGGAAGGGGCCCGTCGCCAAGGGCACGGGCGCGTCCCGACGGGCACCGCAAAACGTGCCTTGGCACGTTTTCAAACAGCCTCTAAGCCGCTGTCCCATGACCTCGACCAACGACATCCGCCGCGGCTTTCTCGACTATTTCGGTGAACAGGGGCACCAGATCGTGCCGTCCGCGCCGCTCGTGCCGCAGAACGACCCGACGCTGATGTTCGTCAATGCGGGCATGGTGCCGTTCAAGAACGTGTTCACCGGCCTGGAATCGCGGCCTTATTCGACGGCCACCAGCTCGCAGAAATGCGTCCGTGCCGGTGGCAAGCATAACGATCTGGACAATGTCGGCTACACCGCCCGGCACCACACCTTCTTTGAGATGCTGGGCAATTTCTCGTTCGGCGATTATTTCAAGGAACAGGCGATCACCCATGCCTGGACGCTGCTGACCAAGGTCTGGGGCATTCCCGCCGAGAAGCTGACCGCCACCGTCTACCACACCGATGACGAGGCGTTCGACCTGTGGAAGAAGATCGCGGGGCTTCCCGATCACAAGATCATCCGCATCCCCACCAAGGACAATTTCTGGGTGATGGGCGAGAACGGGCCGTGCGGGCCGTGCTCGGAAATCTTCTACGATCACGGCGAACATATCTATGGCGGCCCTCCTGGCAGCCCGGAGGAGGATGGCGACCGCTTCGTCGAGATCTGGAACCTCGTCTTCATGCAATATGAGCAGGAAGCCAACGAGATCATCGGCGAGCTGCCCAAGAAGTCGATCGACACGGGCATGGGGCTGGAGCGTGTCGCGGCCGTGTTGCAGGGCGTGCACGACAATTACGATACGGATACGTTCAAGGCGCTGATCGCGGCGTCGTGCGACCTGACCCATACCAGGGCGGAAGGCGCGCAGATGGCGAGCCACCGCGTCATCGCCGACCATCTGCGCTCGGCGGGCTTCCTGGTCGCGGACGGCGTGCTGCCCGCCAATGAGGGGCGCGGCTATGTGCTGCGCCGGATCATGCGCCGCGCGATGCGCCATGCGCACCTGCTGGGCGCCAAGGAGCCGCTCATGCACCGGCTGGTGCCCGCGCTCATCACCGAAATGGGCGCGGCATATCCCGAGCTGTTCCGTGCACAGCCGCTGATCGAGGCGACGCTGCGGCAGGAGGAGACCCGGTTCCGCCAGACGCTGGACAAGGGGCTGAAGCTGCTCGACGAGGCGACCGCGGGCATGGACGAGGGCGCGACGCTGGCCGGCGAGACCGCGTTCAAGCTCTACGACACCTATGGCTTCCCCTATGACCTGACCGAGGATGCGTTGCGCGCACAGGGTCTGGCGGTCGACCGCGCCGGTTTCGATGCGGCGATGGCCGAGCAGAAGCGTGCCGCGCGCGCCGCATGGAAGGGGTCGGGCGCCAAGGCGTCGGACGACCTGTGGTTCGACATCGCCGAGGAAACGGGGTCGACCGAGTTTCTGGGCTATGCCTCCGACACCGGCGAGGGCGAGGTGCTGGCGCTGATCAAGGACGGTGCGCGCGTCGATCGTGCGACCACCGGCGATACGGTGGCGATCGTCGTCAACCAGACGCCCTTTTATGGCGAGAGTGGCGGGCAGGTGGGTGATGCCGGCACCATCTCCAACGATGCCGGCCTGCGCGCTGCGGTTACCGATACGTCCAAGCAGCTTGGCCGGGTGTTCGTGCATCACGCGCAGGTCGAGGCGGGCGAGATCAAGGTCGGCGATCCCGTCAAGCTGGCGATCGATGTCGCACGCCGTGCGCAGATCCGCGCCAACCACTCCGCGACGCACCTGTTGCACGAAGCCCTGCGCGAGCGGCTGGGCAGCCATGTCGCGCAAAAGGGCTCGCTGGTCGCCCCCGAGCGGTTGCGCTTCGACTTTTCGCAGCCGGTCGCGGTGGGCGCCGAGGACATCGCGGTCGTCGAGGCGGCGGTCAACGCGCAGGTGCGTGGCAACGGATCGGTGACCACCCGGCTGATGACCCCGGATGATGCGATCGCAATGGGTGCGATGGCGCTGTTCGGCGAGAAATATGGCGACGAGGTTCGCGTCGTGTCGATGGGCGAGGACGCCGACGGCACCTATTCCATCGAACTGTGCGGCGGCACGCATGTCGGCGCGCTGGGCGAGATCGGGCTGTTCAAGATCGTGTCGGAGGGCGCGGTGTCGAGCGGCGTGCGCCGTGTCGAGGCGCTGACCGGCGAGGCGGCGCGCAGCTATCTGTCGGCGCGCGACGAAAAGCTGCGCGAGGCGGCGACCGCGCTGAAGACGGCGCCCGACGATGTGCCCGCGCGCGTCGCCGCGCTGATCGAGGAGCGGCGCCGGCTGGAGCGCGAACTGGCCGAGGCGAAAAAGGCGCTGGCGATGGGGGGCGGTGCCGCTGGCCCGGTCGGCCCCGAGCAGATCGGCGACGTGGCGTTCATCGGGCAGGTGCTCGACGGGTTCGAGGCCAAGGGGCTGCGCGGCGCGGTGGACGAGGCCAAGCAGCGGCTGGGCTCCGGCGTGGCGGTGATGGTCGCGGTGAACGATGGCCGCGCTTCGGTGGCGGTCGGTGTGACCGACGATGTCGTCGGTCGCCTCAACGCGGTGGATCTGCTGCGCCGGGCCGTGGCGGCACTGGGCGGGCAGGGCGGCGGTGGCCGGCCCGACATGGCGCAGGGCGGCGGGCCGGACGGCGCCAAGGCCGCCGAGGCGCTGGATGCCGTTCGGGAGGCGCTGGCGGGGTGAGGATGGTCTGACGTCCGCAGGTCCGCGGACGCCTTTCGGGAAGAAGGTGGGATGCGGCACTGGACGTTGGGATTGATCGGCCTGTGGGCGGCGGGAGCGGTGGCGCAAACCACGCCCCCGGCCGCGCCCCCGAATGCGCCGGCACCGCTGAAGAGCGACGAACTGGTCGTCACCGGCCGGCGTGCGCCGGACAAGGCCGAACTGCGCCGGCAGGTCGATGGCGTGGCCGGTCATCCCGGCTTCGACAAGCCGCTGGCGCGGTTCATCGAGCCCGTCTGCTTGGGCACGATGGGCCTTGGCGCCGATACCGGTGCCGCGATCCTGGACCGGATGGTGCAGGTGGCCGAAGCGGCCCGCGTGCCGATGAACGGCAAGGCGACATGCAGTCCCAACGTGCTGGTGCTGTTCATCGATGACAGCCATGCCGGGGTGGAGCGGATCGCCAAGCGCACCTCCGGCCTGATGCGCAGCCTGTCCTATTACGAGGTCAAGGCGCTGTTGAAGGAGCCGGGGCCGGTCTATGCGTGGAGCGCGGTGGAAACCCGCTCGCGCGATGGGGACCGGATGGCGGTCGATTTTCCGGGCGACGTGCCGCAACTGAAGGTGTCGACCGCGACGCGCACCGCTCTGCCGATCCGGCAGGACATGCTGTCCTCCGTCGTCATCATCGAGCGCAAGGCGGTGGCGGGCAAGCTGGTAACGCAGATCGCCGACTATGCCGCGATGCGCGCCTTTGCCGAGACGAAGCCGCGGCGCAAAGGGGATGCCGCAACGATCCTGTCGCTGTTCGACGAAGGCGTGGTGGCGCCGGTCGAGATGACCGCCTTCGACCGCGGCTATCTGCGCGGCGTCTATAGCGGGGCGCCCAATCAACTCCCCGGCTTCCAGATCGGGGGCATGGCGCGTGCGATCGGCGAGGAAATGATCAAAGAGGACGCAGGCCCTTGAATGCAACCGGCCGACCCGGCGCCCGCCCGGGCCAGCGCGACCTGACGAGCGGGCCGATCGGCCGCTCGCTGCTGCTGTTCGCACTGCCGACGCTCGGCTCCAGCATCCTGCAGTCGATCAATGGATCGATCAATGCGGTGTGGATCGGCCAGTTTCTGGGCGAACGCGCGCTGGCGGCGACGACGAACGCCAATCTGGTGCTGTTCCTGCTGGTGTCCGCGGTGTTCGGTTTCGGCATGGCGGCGACGATCATGATCGGGCAGGCCGCCGGGCGTGGCGATATCGAGGGCGTGCGCCGCGTGTTCGGCACCACGCTGGGGCTGTTCGCGGTGCTGTCGACGCTGGTGGCGGTCGTCGGGTGGCTGGCGGCGCCTGCGATCCTGACCACGCTCGGCACGCCGACGGAGGCCTATCCACTGGCGCTGGCCTATCTGCGGGTCATCTTCGTCTCGATGCCCACCGGGTTCCTGTCGGTGCTGGTCAGCATGGCGCTGCGCGGCACCGGCGATGCGATCACCCCGTTGAAGTTCCTTGCGCTCGGCGCGGTGCTGGATGCCGGGTTGAACCCGCTGCTGATCGTCGGGGTCGGGCCGTTCCCGGAACTGGGCATCACCGGCTCGGCGCTTGCCACGGTGATCGCCAACACGCTGTCCTTCGTGGCGATGCTGGTCTTTGTCTATCGCCGCGATCTGGTGGTGCGGCTGCGGGGGCCCGAATGGCGCTACCTGCGGCCGGACCCTGCGCTGTTGAAGCCGCTCGTCACCAAGGGGATACCCATGGGGTTGCAGATGCTGGTCGCGACCGGATCGGCGCTGGCGATGATCGGGCTGGTCAATCGCCAGGGTACGACCATCACCGCCGCTTACGGCGCGGCCAGCCAGCTATGGACCTATATCCAGATGCCCGCGATGGCGGTGGGCGGCGCGGTCAGCGCGATGGTGGCGCAGAATATCGGCGCCGGCCGCTGGGACCGGGTGGAGCGGGTCAACCGGTCCGGCGTGATCCTGAACCTGATCCTGACCGGCGGCCTGGTCGCGGCGGTCGCGGCCGCCGACCGGCACGTGCTGTGGCTGTTCCTGGGCAGCGACGGCGATGCTGTGGGGGCGGCGACGCGGATCAACCTGATCGGATCGGCCAGCTTCATCCTGTTCGGCGTATCGATCGTGCTGTCCGCCACGATGCGTGCGAACGGCGCGGTGGTGGCGCCGCTCGTCATCCTGGCGGTGGCGTTGTTCCCGGTGCGCCTCGGCCTGGCCTATGCGCTGACCCCCGCCTGGGGGGCGGATGCGATCTGGTGGAGCTTTCCGGCAGGCTCGCTGGCGTCGATGGTGATGACCATCGGCTATTACCGGCACGGCAACTGGAAAAAGGGCAGGCCGCTCGCACCACCCGAGGCCGAGGAGCAGGCCATGGCCTGCGAGGAACCGACCGCCAAGAAGATGCCGGTCGGCTGACCTGCGCGCGCGCCGTCAGTCGCGCGGTGCCATCACCTCGATGATGCCGGGGGCGACCTTGGCGGTGACGGGGGTACGGGCGAGCACCTCGCCGTCGATGGAGATCGGCAGGCGCGGTTCGGTATCGATGCGCAGGGACTTGGCCCGGAACTCGCGCACCTCTTCCTTGCGCGCCTCGCTGCGGAAGATGCTCGCCGTCCAGTTGGCGATCAGGCGGCGTTTCACATGGCCGCACACCGCCTGCACGACGATCTCGCCCGAATCGACCGAGGCCGATTCCACCAGTTCGGTGCCGCCATGATAGGGCCCGTTGGAGATGCGCACCTCCACCACGCGCAGCCGTTCCGCACTGGCCCCTTCGCCGACGATCAGGGTGAACGGCCGGAACCGCATGAACTGGTACGCCGCCCAGCCGAGATAGCCGACGCGGCCGAACACCTTTTTCAGATTGTGCGGCACCGTCTCGGCGATCTTGGGGCTGATGCCCATCGCCGCGCAATTGGCGTAGTAATCCTTGTCGATCATGCCCAGATCGATCCGCCTGGGCGCGCCGTTCCGGATCACGTCGATCGCGCCGTCGACCGTCAGCGGGATGTTGAGCGAACGGGCAAAGCTGTTCGCGGTGCCGAGCGGCAGCACGCCCAGGATCACGTCATGCCCGACCATCAGGTCGACCAGCCCGCTGATCGTCCCGTCGCCGCCGCCCAGGATCAGCAGATCGGGCTTGGCCGACAATACGTCCTTGACCACCCGTTCCAGGTTCTTGGGGTCGTCCACCGCGCGGGCATCTACCTGATAAGGCAGGCCGGACATCGCCTGGCAGGCGCGCTTGAACAGCTTCTGCCCCTTGCGGGACTTGGCATTGACGACCATCGCGGCCGACCGGATTTCCCTCAAGACCAATTCCTTTCGGGCGCGCAACGCTTGGCAAGTGCTCCGCGATCCCGCAAAGCATGACGATGACCGCCGCCTATCCTGCGCTTCGCCTGCGCCGTACGCGCGCCTCGGCATGGAGCCGCCGGCTCCATGCCGAAACCGTCCTGACCCCGGCCGATCTGATCTGGCCGTTGTTCATCACGCAAGGGCAGGGGGTGGAGGAGCCCGTCGCCAGCCTGCCGGGCGTGTCCCGCTGGTCGCTGGACGGCATCGTGGCGCGGGCGCGCGAGGCGCGGGACCTGGGCATTCCGTGCCTGGCGCTGTTTCCCAACACGCCGCCGGAGCTGCGCTCGGATGCGGGCGAGGAGGCGCTGAACCCCGACAATCTGATGTGCCGCGCCGTCCGCGCGATCAAGGATGCGGTGCCCGATATCGGCCTGCTGACCGATGTCGCGCTCGATCCCTATACCACCCATGGTCATGACGGGCTGGTCGATGCCGCGGGCTATGTGGAGAACGACAGGACGGCGGACGCGCTGGTGCAGCAGGCGCTGACCCAGGCGCGCGCCGGGTCCGACATCATCGCGCCTTCCGACATGATGGACGGCCGCATCGGCCTGATCCGCGGCGCGCTGGAGGCCGAGGGCTTCCACAATGTCCAGATCATGTCCTACGCCGCCAAATATGCCAGCGTCTTCTATGGCCCGTTCCGCGATGCGGTGGGCAGCCGCGGGCTGTTGAAGGGCGACAAGAAGACCTACCAGATGGACCCCGCCAATGCCGAGGAGGCGCTGCGCGAGGTGGCGCTGGACCTGGGCGAGGGCGCGGACAGCGTGATGGTCAAGCCGGGCCTGCCCTATCTGGACATCATCCTGCGGGTGAAGTCCGAGTTCCAGGTGCCGGTCTTCGCCTATCAGGTGTCGGGCGAATACGCGATGATCGAGGCGGCGGCCGCCGTCGGCGCGATGGACCGCGACGCGCTGGTGCTGGAGACGCTGATGGCATTCAAGCGTGCCGGGTGTTCGGGCGTGCTGACCTATCATGCGGCGCACGCCGCGCGGCTGCTCGGCGCGTGAGCGAGGCGCCTGTGGCGGGCGTGTCGGTGGCGGACGCCGCCGCAGGTCCCGCCCCCATGACCACCGCCATGTCGCGGCCGGTGCACGCGCTGTTCGTGGCGACGATCCTGGCGGGATCGTTCCTGCTGTTCCTGGTCCAGCCGATGGTGGCGCGCATGGCGCTGCCCCGGCTGGGCGGGGCACCCGCCGTGTGGAACTCGGCGATGCTGGTCTATCAGGCGCTGTTGCTGGGCGGCTATGCCTATGCGCACGGGCTGGCGCGGTTCCGGCCGCGGGTGCAGGCGGGCATCCATCTGGGGCTGCTGGCGATCGCGGCGTTGTGGCTGCCGATCGGGCTGGTCGCGGGCGATCCGCCGGCCGATGCCGATCCCGCCGTGTGGGTGCCTTGGCTGCTCGGCCTGTCGATCGGGCCGCTGTTCTTCGCCGTGTCGGCACAGGCGCCGCTGATCCAGCGCTGGTTCGCCGCGGCAAGCGGTGGGCGGGACCCTTATGCGCTTTATGCCGCGTCCAATCTGGGCAGTTTCGGCGGGCTGATCGCCTATCCGCTGCTGGTGGAACCTTCGCTGGCGCTGAAGGGGCAGAGCCTGGTCTGGACGATCGGCTACGGCGCGCTGGTGCTGCTCGTCGCCGCCTGTGCGCTGCGCCTGCCGCCGCGCGCGGTGGCGGAGGCGCAACATGCGGTCACGCCGCCGGCCACACCGCGCCGTATCGCCTACTGGATCGCGCTGTCGCTGGTCCCCTCGGGCCTGATGCTCGCGACCTCCACCTATATCACCACCGACATCGTCGCGATGCCGCTGTTGTGGGTGCTGCCATTGGGGCTCTACCTGCTCAGCTTCACCATCGCCTTCGCCGCGCGGCGCGGCGCGGCCGACATGGTCACGCGGATCGCGCCGGTGACGCTGCTGCTGTTCGGCGGCGTCATCATGGCGGGCTATCACCAGCGGCCTTATTTCAATGCGGGCATCGCGCTGCTGTTGCTGTTCATGGTGTCGGTGGCGCTGCACACCGCATTGTTCCGCGCGCGACCGGCGCCGGACCGGCTGACCGGGTTCTATCTGGCGATGTCGGCGGGCGGGGCGCTGGGCGGGGTGTTCGCCGGGCTATTGGCGCCCGTGCTGTTCGACTGGACCTATGAATATCCGCTGCTGATCCTGGCGGCGGGGATGCTGGTGCCGCAACAGTTTCTGGCGGTGCCAATCCACCGGCTATGGGCACGCCATGGCCGTGCCATGCTGATCGGGCTGGCGCTGATCCTGGGCGTCGGCATCAACGTGGCGGTGCTGCGTACCGACGGGTTGACCGGGGCGGCGAACGGTATCGCCTTCCTGATGCTGGCGACGCTCGGGCTGCTGACGATCGGCGCGCGTGCGGGCTATGTCCTGCTGCTCGCCAGTGCGCTGGTCGTGTTCGGCGGCTACCGCGCCATCGCGCTCAGCCTGGATGCCGGCGCGCGGACGCGCAGCTATTTCGGCGTCTACACGGTCAATATCCGTCCCGACCGGCGCGAGCTGGATCACGGCACCACCGTGCACGGCGTGCAGCTTCGCGGATCGCCGGCGCGCGAGCGGCAGCCGACGACCTATTACGCGCCCGGCTCCGGCGTGGGGCAGGCGATGCTGCTGGCGCCGACCCTGTACGGCGCCGGCGCGCGCATCGGCGTGGTCGGGCTGGGGACGGGAACGCTCGCCTGTTACGCCCGGCCGGGGCAGAGCTGGCGCTTCTACGAGATCGATCCCGCCGTCATCCGTATCGCGCGCGATACCGGGCAATTCAGCTATCTGTCGCGCTGCCTGCCGCGGCCGACGATCCTGCTGGGCGATGCGCGGATCAGCCTGGCGCAGGCCGCACCCGACAGCCTCGACCTGCTCGCGCTCGACGCCTTCTCGTCCGACGCCATTCCGATGCATCTGATGACGCGCGAAGCGTTCCAGACCTATGCGCGCGTCCTGTCCGACCGCGGCATGCTGCTCGTCCACATCTCCAACCGCTTTCTCGACCTGGAACCCGTGGTCGCTGCCGCGGCCCAGAGCGGGGGGTGGCATGCCATGCAGTTGAACTACAATCCTTCCACGCTGGATGCCGATGCATCGGCATCCTTGTGGATCGCCCTGTCGCGGGACCGGGCGGTGATCGACACGCTGGCCGACCGCAATCCGGGCTGGGCGCCGATCGCGAACACCGGGCATGTGCCGGTGTGGACCGATGATTATTCAACCATCCTGCCGCTGATCCGGGGGTTCTAGGGTCAGGCGGCGGGCAGCCCGGCTTGCAGGCGGTCGATCGTCGCGCTCTGCCGCGTGCCCTCGGCGGCGGCGCGGGTCTTGAGCGCGGTGAGCGCGGGATAGTCGGGCGCCAGTTGTGCGGCACGGTCGATCGCGGCCTCGTCGATCGTGGTAACCAGCGCGGAGAGTTGCGCGCGGCGATCGTCCAGTTGCGCCAATCCCGCCTGCGCGTTCAGCCACGGCTCGCTGCCGACCGCCTGGCCACGCGCCGCGCGTGCCTGAGTCTCGACCTGCCGTGCTTCGGTATCGAAGTCGCGGGCCAGGGTATCCAACTGGCGGCTCCATTCGGCGATACGCGCGTCGAGCGCCGGATCGGGGCGGATTTCCACCGGCTTCACCTCGGGTTCGGCGAAACCCAGTTTCTCGACCGGGCGCACGCCCAGCGAGGGATAGACGGTGTCGTCCTTTGCGCAGGCGGCGAGCGACAGGCTGAGCGATAAAGCCAGGGCGAGGGGGCGGGGCGACGGCATCATCCCTTGTCCGTAGAAAAGTGAAGAAAGTCGAGCAACACTCTTGCGTTCGTTTCCGCCCGCTTCTAAGAGCCCACCTCCACAGCGCGCCCGTAGCTCAGCTGGATAGAGCATCAGACTACGAATCTGAGGGTCGGACGTTCGAATCGTTCCGGGCGCGCCAGTGGAAAAACAGGTCCCAAGCGACCCATGCGCGCCCGTAGCTCAGCTGGATAGAGCATCAGACTACGAATCTGAGGGTCGGACGTTCGAATCGTTCCGGGCGCGCCATTCACCAGACAGCATCGACCGAATGGCCCCTCCCGCGCCGCAGGAAGGGCCTTCTCGCGATTACCGACCGTAGATGCGGTCCAGCATGCGCGACACGGTGACCAGTTGTGCGGCGGCGGGATCGAAGCGCGCGCCACCGGCGAGTCGCCGTGCCCAGTCGGCGCCAGCGCGGCCACCCCATTCCTCCGGCGGCCGGCTGAGCGTTTCGCGCTGGGTGCCGCGATAGCGCTCCGCCACGAAGTCGTAGAAGGAACCATCCACGTTGCGCAGCGCCGCGCCGCCATGCGTGCCGTAGAAGGCGGCGCTGATCTCCGCATCGCGACCGGCATGGAGCCGCCAGGAGCAGGTGAGGCGCACGACGGTGCCGGTTGGCAGCACGATGCTGGCGGTGGCGAAGTCCTCCACGGCCTCCGCTGCGGGGGGAAGCAGGCGCCCGTCCGCGAACAATTGCGCGGTGACCGCGGGATCGCCCTCGGGAAAGCCCAGCGCCCAGAGCGCCAGATCGACCAGATGCACCCCGAGATCCATCACGCAACCGCCACCCGATTGCGCACGGTCGTAGAACCACGGCTTGTCCGGGCCATAGGCGTTGTGAAAGACGAGATCGACCGCCTGGACATGGCCGAGCGCGCCCTCCGCCAGCAGGGCGCGGATCGCCTGCATGCCGGCGGTGAAGCGGTAGGAGAAGTCCACCGACAACAGCCGGTCGGCGGTGCGGGCCGCCTCCACCACGCGGGCCGCCTCGGCGGCATCGCGGCCGAGCGGCTTCTGGCAGAACACCGCCGCGCCGGCATTCAGCGCGGCGATCGACTGTTCGGCATGGAGCGCACTGGGCGTGGCGATGACGACGCCGTCGACGCCGGCCGCCAGCATCGCCTCCAGCCCGTTCACCACTTGCGCGTCCGGCGCCAGCTTCGCCGCCTCAGCGATCATGTCCGCGGACGGATCGGCGATCGCCGCCGCCTCCACCAGCCCCGTCTCCAGCATCGCCTGCATCCGGTGCCGCCCGATCCACCCGACCCCGAGAAAGCCGATACGCGGGCGGTTCATGCGGCGTCTCCGAACGCTATCAATGCCTTGACGAACCCTTGCGGCTTGTCGCGGGTCGCGGCGATCGCCTCGCCCAGTTGCGTGAGCGGATAGCGGTGGGTGTAGAGCGGAGCGGGATCGATCCGCCCGCTCGCCACCGCCTCCACCGCTTCGCGCAGGCCCCGCATCTGCACCGCGGGGTCGCGTTCATGCGCGTTGATGACGTCGATGCCTTTCCAGTTCCAGTCCTGCATGTTCACTTGGCGCGGCCCGTCCTGATGATAGCCGGCGACGATCAGCTTGCCGCCGAAGCCGGTGATCGCGCTGGCGAGATCGAGCGGCCACTGCTTGCCCACCGCCTCGATCACCCGGTCGCACAGCGCCTCCCCGGTCAGGCGCTTCACCTCCTCGATAATCGCCCAGTGGTCGTGCATCGGGATCGTCTCTGCCGCACCATAATGCCACGCAAGCGCCAGTGACTCGTCGCGGCGCGAGATCGCGATGACGCGGGCGCCGGCGTCCGTGGCGAGGCGGGTGAGTATCGCGCCGAGGAAGCCGATGCCGACGATGGCGACGGTGTGGCCTGGGCGGATGTCGGA